>JBCDFX010000097.1:0-11296 GCA_039177155.1 Cyanobacteria bacterium P01_H01_bin.119 | reverse complement strand
TCAGGACGCTGATAGACCTTGCCAGGGGGCGTATCCGTGACATTGAAGTAGTAGAACACGCCATAGAGAGCAGCTATGATACCGCTACCCGCGATCGCCGCGCGCCAGTTCAAAATATCGGTCTCAAACGGCGGAAACACGAGCACTCGGAACGTCTCTTCCTGAGGAAACTGGAACGCACCCGGCAAAAAGGTCAGCCCTAGGGCAAAGAGAACCATTGTAAAGGCTGAGAAGGCGGAGCCAAAATTGCCCCAGCCACCATAGATGCCTTCGGCAGTGCCGACTTCCTTAGGCGGAAACCACTCAGCCGTCATGCGGATGCCGATCACGAAACCGGCTCCGACGATTCCCATCAGCAGACGACCCAGCACTAGCTGATTAAAGTTTTGAGCCGTTGCAAAGACGAGACAGGGAATGGCCGCATAAATCAGTAGACAAGAATAGGTCAGACGGGGACCATACTTGTCGAGCACCATGCCGATAATTACCCGAGCAGGGACGGTGAGGGCCAAGTTACAGAGGCCAAGGGTTCCGACTTGGGCTGGCTCCAGCTCAAAATCCTGAGCAATTGTCGTCGCAAACGGGGCAAAGTTAAACCAATTAACAAATGTTAGGAAAAAAGCAAACCAGGTCAGGTGCAGGATTTTGTACCGTCCCTGAGTTGCCCTAGTAATCAACTCAACAAGCATTCGTGCTAATCTCCTAGTAATCTAATAAACAACTCAAACCTTTGCGGGGTAAACCTTGCAAGGGTTTTTCTTTTGACAACACACTCCCGCTACAAGGGGAAGTTTCCGTGGAAAGGGCGATGGTTAGCTTGACCTGATTACGGATTGCTAGCAACCCAATCGAGGTCTAAAACTAAATCAATATCAATCCAAACTGCGATCTCAACACCACGCACCACCCACCCACCCAGCGCGGCTTTATCTTTTTAGGTCTTGATAGACGCTCCAAATTTCTCAACCAGCAAATCTTTTAGCACCGTCGGCAAATCTTCGCAGGGGACATTTTGCATCACCCGGGTGCCCAACTGGGCTTCTTTGCCCACTTTGCCCCCCATGTAAATGTCCACACCATCGACGGCTTTACCGTCTTTACGGGCTTTGGTGCCCAGCAGGCCAATATCGGCCACCTGAGGCTGACCGCAAGAGTTTGGACAGCCCGTCCAGTGGATACGCACCCGCTCAGGAATCAATAGCTCTTTATCTAAAGCCCTAGCTAGGCTTAGAGCCCGCTGCTTAGTTTCAATCAGGGCAAACTTACAGAACTGGGCTCCCGTGCACGAGACCAGCGATCGCACTAAAGTCGTCGGCTTAATAGTGAACGTCTCCAACAGCGGCTCTTGTAGAAACGTCGGCAGCCGAGAATCAGGAATATTGGGAATAATCACGTTTTGCTCAACGCTAAGGCGCAGTTCACCATTGCCGTAAACCTCTGCTAGCCGGGCCATCTCAAACATGGGCTCAGCGCTAAGCCGGCCAACGGGCACGTGAAGTCCTACGTAGTTTAGGCCCGCCTGCTTTTGGGAAAATACGCCAATATGATCCCGCTTTTCCCAGTCCATTTCATCTTCGAGGGCGGCATTTAACAGCGGCTTGCCGAAGGCTTTTTCAACCTCAGCTCGGAAAGCTTCAATGCCCCACTCGTCAATCAGCCACATCAGCCGCGACTTCTGGCGATTGGCCCGCAGCCCGTTGTCTCGATAGACCTCTAAAATTGCCCGAGACAGGGTTACCACATCGTCACCGGGTGGCACCCAGGCATTTAGAGGAACCGCAGCGGCGCAGCGCTTGGCCGAGAAGAACCCCCCCACCAGCACATTGAAGCCCAGATCTCCTTCTCGGTAGGCCGGCACAAAGGCAATGTCGTTAATCTCAGCGTGAACGGAATTATCCCGTCCGCCCTCAATAGCAATATTGAACTTACGGGGAAGATTGGTAAACTCTGGGTTGCCCTGGCTGTTGCCCGTAATCATGTCTTGAACTTTCAGCACCAGGCCGTGGGTATCAATCAGCTCGTGGGGATCAATGCCGGACACCGGTGAACCCGTAATGTTGCGAACGTTGTCCATCCCCGACTGCACAGAGGTCATGCCGGCGGTTTCCAGCCGCTGAAAAATGTCGGGAATATCTTCTAAAAGCACGCCCCGGAGCTGAATGTTTTGGCGGGTGGTAATATCGGCGCTGCCGTCTTCGCCGTAGCGCTGCACAATCTCAGCTAGAGTTCTTAACTTGTAGCTCGATAGCATACCGTGGGGCATGCGCATGCGCAGCATAAACTTGCCGGGAGTCACCGGACGAAAGAAGATCCCAAACCACTTAAGACGCTGGGTTAAATCAGTTTCATCAACCGCTTCCCAACCCATCTGAGCAAAAGCCTCAAGCTCAGGCTTGACGGCCAGTCCGTCTTTCTCGGCCTTGAACCTCTCAAACTTGTTGAGCTTAACCTTTTTTACCTTAACGTCAGTTTCAACCACGCTATCTCCTAATCGAATCACTGCGATTAATCTCTTTTCGAGATGAATCTATTCTGCCTAGAGCTAAACCACTTAATTAATATGTGGCTTGGCTCGTCAGTAAGCTACCATTTGACTCAATCAAGGGGAGTATCAAAATCAACATTGAAATATCTCACTGGCTGATTTTTGTCTTCTTTTAGAAGCAATGTCTTTGGACATTAATACTTGAAATGATCAGCTTAAAAAGATCAAATCAAGAGCCATCTTCCAAATCCCAGCCTCTAAAAAGGGGCGAACGAAAGATTAGAAATTCGGGCTTTGCCGGACTTGCTCCCTTACGTTCGCCGTGGACTGCTGAAGAAACAATCTGTTAAATCCACATATGGATTTGTGACTTTTAAGGTAAGCAAAAGAAAAATGCCGTTTTGTATATTCAAATACTTTTGATCGCAAATCTTTCACTTTCTGCATGCCTATAATGCAGAAAGCGCATAATTTTTATTCCGACAGCAAAAAACTGAATTCCTGCTCTGTAAGCAGTTGGGTAATCGCAGCCGTCTACGGGCTCAAGAGAGATCCTGATGGGCTATGGTCGCGATCGCTCCAGCAGTCACTTCGGCTACCCTGTAACGGCGCTTGGTTTTGTCTTGGGTTTTTCAATGCGGTTTTTACATTTTCATAATTTAATAAGTGCATAATTGGTAAATATTGCTCGACTGCCCTCACTGAAACACCACTGAGGCGCTGCTAGGCTATCAGTGGAGAATTGAAAAATAATGGACTATTGATGGCTCAATATTTGAACTATCTTGAAGCGCCTGGGTGAAAAAAATTACAGCTTAAGCGGTGGTTTCAATCGCGGGTGAGCAGCTGGGGCGATCGCGCGGTATCTTGAGTCATAGCTATGGTTTGGGTCAGATTGCTCACCGCACCTGGTATCGCTGGAGTAGTTGGCGTAAAAGCAATCTGACGCACAATCCGCCTGAACCTTTCTGAACTTTCGGCGGATTGCTATATATTTTGAATTGAGTAAAATCGGGCGCGACTGCTCTTTTTGTGCCGCTGCTTAGGAGTGTTTGTTTTGCAACAGCCTGCATTTCGTCTTCAGAATCCTGCTGACACTACGGCTCTTAGTTCTGCTTTAGTAGACGCTTTGGAAGGATTGGTCAGCGAAGATTTTCAGCGACAGTGGGAGGCAGCTAAGCAAATCAAACGCATTGGAGCGCCCGCGATCGCGCCTCTAGTTGAGCTAGCCCAGGACGATACCATCGACGAGGATATCCGCTGGTTTGCGGCCCGCACCCTGGGAGAGTTTGACCATCCTCAGGCGATCGCGGCTCTGGCAAAGCTTCTCAACAGCGAAGAAGAAGACCTAAATCAAATGGCGGCGGCGGCCTTAGCTCAAATCGGCACTAGCGCTATTCATCCACTGAGCTATCTGCTTCAGTCAGAACCGACGCGATTGTTGGCCGTACAGGCACTGGCCCAAATTCGTCAGCGCGGCATAATCTCTCCTCTGCTGCGGGTGGTTAACGATAAAAATCCCCAGGTACGCCAGGCTGCTATTGAGGCTTTGGGCAGTTTTCAAGACCCTCGAATTTTGCCCGTATTGCGCCAAGGGCTGAGAGATCCAGTTGCCGATATCCGTCAGGAATCCGTTGCGGCCATTGGTTTGCGCCTTCAGCGTACTGCTCGGTCAGCAGCCCATAAATCTGATGAAAGCCATCAGGTGGGCCGTCAGGTCATTGCCTGCCTGTACGATATTGACCTGCGGGTTTGTGCTAGGGCGGCATTAGCCCTGGGCCGCTGGGGTACCCCTGAAGCCCTAGAAAATCTGGCGATCGCGCTAGAGAAACCTGACACCCCAGAGCTTCTCAAAGTTCAGCTCATTCGGGCCCTGGGCCGAATCTCTGCGCCTAAAGCGGTTGCCGCGATCGCAGGGACTCTCTTATCCCCTGAGACAACCGTGCGCCAGGCAGCAATTCGGACTTTAGCCATGGTAGACCCGCCGCTACAGCAGCAGGCCACGGCCTTGCTAAGCCAGCATTTGATCCATCAGCTGACCGCCGCTGATAAGCAAGCGATCGCCCTGGCCCTAGCCCAGCTTAAAGGAGACGGCGCATTTGAAGGAATCATGATCTGTCTGGCAGATCTCGATGAGTCAGTGCAGCTTCACGCGATTGCAGCGCTAAAGCAACTGGATGCGACCGGTAGCTATGAGGTACTGCAACGGTTGAACCAATCTGCTAGCACAGATCCTCAACTCAAATCTAGCGTTCAAAAAGCTTTATCCGAGTGGTAGATGCAGCTAAGTGGTATGGCTTTAGTCAGATTGCATACTCCACCCAGTATTGCTAGTACCGCTACGCAGAATTCAAAATGCAAAATTTAGAATTCAAAATTAGAGCAGATAAGCCTTTTCAGCATTCTAGATAGTGAGCATATTTCTACCGTCAGGTACTAAAGTCGTCACCATAAAAGCAATTTGCTTGCAGCCTCGCCCTAATCGTCTTTTCGGCTGCTACATCAAGCCAAGAGCAAAGTTCGTTTAGCGACTGGGTTTGGGGTCATTCTCTTCCCAACAGACTACCCTTTCCGCGAGATCCGACGGCGGTTCGTCCTGGTCGATGGGGTCTGGGGAAAGCGAAATTTCCCCAGGTACTCCCTAACAGCGAAGCTCAATATCCGTCTTACCCTAACCTTTGCCTTCTGTAATTTTGGTCAGATTGCGCGCTCCATTCAGTATTACTGGAATCATTAGCGCAGAATCAATCTGACTCGCAGCCTCCTCATCATCGTCCGTTCGGCTGCTATAGCTTTAGTCAGATTGCGTACTCCACCCAGTATCGCTAGAACCGTCAGCGCAAAAGCGACCTGACTCGCAGCCCTGCCCGAACCCTGTAGCGAATTGCTATACCGGTGATATCTCGCTTGTATATTACTGCAGCGCTCGATAATGACGATTTATTTCTACACTGCCCGTGAAGTGCCCTATGGCTGCTTCTCCAATTTTTCTCGACATGGCGTGCTGCTAGACGAGCGCTGGTGGCCAACCGTCGAGCATTATTTTCAGGCTCAAAAGTTTATGGAAACGGCCCCCGACTGGGCTGACAAAATTGGCACCGTTCCCACGCCAAAAGATGCAGCCCGGATGGGTCGCGATCGCCGCTATCCCCTCCGTGCTGACTGGGAACAAGTCAAAGACAGCATTATGCATCGGGCTGTGCTGACTAAATTCCGCACACACCCAGAAATTCGGGCTGTGCTGCTGGGCACTGGAAATGAAGCAATCGTTGAAAATGCCCCCGGCGACTATTATTGGGGATGCGGCCAAGACGGGAGCGGCCTGAATCGATTGGGCCGAATTTTGGAAACGGTCCGCAGCGCTCTAGCCGTTGAAGAAGACTCAGGCTGTTGAAGAAGACTTAGAGACTTTGACCTAGTCTTGCAAAAACTGAAATCAAAATGCTTGCCTAAATCGAAGTGTATATTACACAACATTAAGAGTCTTTATTTTGTCGTGGATGTAACCCTGCAGCGGCTATCTGCGATACTGAATGTTTTTTTAACCTGCCTTCCAACACATTAAGATTTGCAGGACTTACCATAGGAATATAGCAATCTAATTAGAGCAGGGGATTGAATCACCAAAGAACCCGAAAATATTCTGAAACTTTTCCGTGATTGGATTTAAGCTATTACATGATCATTGATAAGTGAGCCGAAGCCTCTACTCTCTTTCTAAGCCTGATTTTGAGCTTAATTTTGGCAAGATTAATGTTGTTTTAGTCGTTGTCGGGCTTTGCGAAATCTGTCCTCAAGACGACGTGACAAGTGCTCTGATGAACGAATCTAATCTGTTTTATGCCTGATTCAAGTCGGTGCATATTGATTTGAGCCTCGTGTTATCTCAGTGCCACTCTATGTCGATTTGACCCGCTAATTTAGCTGAATAATTGACGATTTTAATCGTGATTTATGACCGCAAATGAAAAAGATTACTAATAGTCTGTGATTTGATTTTTGCTTAATTTTTAGCTGTCGATTAGTTTGAATTCGTCCTTTTAGATACGTTGGTTTGTTCTCCTAGGAGAAATCTGTGTTTGAAAATCTATTGCCCCCTCTCAACGACCATAATCTGCCCTACCCAGATACCATTCATCCGATTGTGGTGCATTTTGTTATTGCTATGGTGCTGTTCGCTGTCTTTTGCGACGCCATCGGCTACCTCACCAAAAACACCCGCCTTTATGAAGTGAGCTGGTGGAATATGGTGTTTGCCACCGTCTCAATTTTTGTCGCTATTATTTTCGGTCAAATTGAGGCGGGGCTGGCTCTGCCCTACGCTGCCGCTGCTGGAGATTTGAACCTGCACACGCTGATTGGCTGGTCGCTCTCTGGCGTGCTAGCAACCATTACGGGATGGCGCTACATTATTCGACTGCGCACTCCAGAGTCTCTGCCCAAAGCCTATTTGGGTATGAATGTAGCCTTGAGCGCCATCGTATTTTTTCAGATTTATCTGGGCGATAAGCTGGTTTGGGTGTACGGGCTGCACGGTGAAACCGTTGTAGATGCGACTCGGGGAGGGCTGCTGTAAGTATGGTTGAAAGTACGGCACTGACGCTGCTGTTGGAATCAGCTAATGGGTTACCCTACGGTATTCCGATTCATCCTAATTTGGTCCATCTCACGCTAGGCCTGTTTATTGTCGCGATCGCCTTCGATATCGTCGCGGCCCTTTATCCCTTAGAGAAGCCCATCTTTAAGTTTCTGGCGATTCCGGCCACTAGCTCTGGTCTCTATGATGTGGGCTGGTACAACATGGTGGCCGCCGCCATCATCACCTTCTTTACCGTCGCCGCCGGATTTTACGAGATCTTACTGGCCGAACCTGAGATGGACAAGCTGAGCCCCTGGGGACTAGGGGCAATGGACACAATGGTTTGGCACGGTTTGGGGGGCGTGCTGATTTTGGGACTGATTGTGGCAATGACCGTATGGCGCGGATTCCAGCGCTACATCTGGCGAGAAGATAAAGCCCGTCAGGTGCAGTGGAGCTATCTGCTGGCAGGCTTGGGCATTTTCGTTTTGATGTTTCTTCAGGGAACCTTAGGAGCTCATCTTGGCGGGGACTTTGGCATTCACGTCAGCGCGGCGCGACTGATTCGCTCAGGGGCTGATCCCAACGCCCAGCTCAACGTAATCATCAAAAGTTTGAGGTTGTAGACGGCCATGTTTCAGCAATGGTTTAAGCAGCGCTGGATCTGGGTGGTATTGGGTTTAGCGATCGCCGATACCCTCTTCAGCATCTGGCTTGGGAAACAAGCCTACCGATGGCTGCCGCCCCAGGCTTCGGCAGAGTCGATGCTGGTGGACAATTTATTTAGTTTGATGGTGACGGTCGGCAGCCTAATCTTTTTTGGAGTAGTGGGTACGCTGATCTATTCCATGATTTTCCAGCGCGCCCCCAAATACGACACCAGTGATGGCCCGCCCATTGAGGGCAACGCCAAGCTAGAGATTATCTGGACGGTGATTCCGACTCTAGTGATTATCTGGATTGCCGCCTCCAGCTACCAAACCTATGATCGCATGGAGATTTTGGGCGCAATGGAGCCCAGACCCATGGGCATGGCGATCGCCGACGCAGCCGCCATCAGCGCCCCTGCCGATGAAGCTGACCCCATTGAGGTGCGGGCCCGGCAGTGGGCCTGGGAGTTTTACTATCCAGAGCAGGAGATTACCAGCACAGAACTTCACCTGCCGGTTAATCAGCGGGCCAGGCTTACCCTGTCTTCAGAGGATGTACTCCACGGTTTTTACGTCCCAGCCTTTCGCGTTAAGCAGGATGTGATTCCCGGTCGCGATATTGATTTTGAGTTTACGCCCATTCGTGAAGGGCGCTATCGCCTGCGGGACTCCGACTACAGCGGCACCTACTTTGCGGCCAATCAATCTATGGTTGTCGTGGAGTCTGTCGAAGCCTACCAAGACTGGTTAAATTTGGCGGCTGCTCAGTCTCCTGCACCTGCGGAAAATCAAGCCTATAGGGAGTTTAAGCGCGATCGCGAAAATCCCATCAGCCTCGGTTGGGAAACCGTTAAGCCTGCGGCCCCTCCCATTGTCAACTACGCCAGTTCGGAGGAAGACTCCTATGACTAACGCATCCATGGGGGCCATACAGCCGAGCCTCCAACCCCAGCCGGGGGCCCCGGATAACTGGAAGCGGTTCTTTACCTTCAGCACCGACCACAAAGTTATTGGCATTCAGTACATCGTTACCGCCTTTATTTTCTTTCTGTTTGCGGGGCTGCTGGCGATGATAATGCGGGGGGAGCTGATTACTCCCGACCCCGATCTGGTCGATCGCACCGTTTACAATGGCCTGTTCACCATGCACGGCACGCTGATGCTGTTTATGTGGACCTTTCCCATGCTGAATGGCTTGGCTAACTATCTGGTGCCGCTGATGATTGGGGCGCGAGATATGGCCTTTCCCCGGCTCAATGCCGCTGCCTTTTGGCTGGTGCCTGTGTTTGGCATTATTCTCACCGTCAGCTTTTTTGTGCCAGGCGGTCCGTCCCAGTCGGGCTGGTGGGCCTATCCCCCCGTCAGTCTGCAAAATCCCACCGGCAATCTGATTAACGGTCAACTGCTGTGGCTAGTGGCCGTTGCCCTCTCTGGGGTGTCTTCCATTATGGGGGCCGTCAATATTGTCACCACCATCTTTCGGATGCGGGCACCGGGTATGGGCTGGTTTAAGATGCCCGTTTTCTGCTGGACGGTGCTGTCAGCCCAGTTGATTCAGCTCTTTGGGCTTCCAGCCTTAACTGCAGGCGCCGTGATGCTGCTGTTTGATCTGACCGTGGGTACCAGCTTTTTTAATCCCGAACTGGGTGGGGATCCGGTGCTCTATCAGCACTTTTTCTGGTTCTACTCTCACCCGGCGGTGTACGTAATTATTCTGCCGATTTTTGGAGTGTTTTCAGAGGTGTTTCCGGTGTACGCCCGCAAGCCTCTGTTTGGCTATAAAGTTGTGGCGCTCTCTTCCCTAGTGATTACTGGACTTAGCGGCATTGTTTGGGTGCACCATATGTTTGCCAGCGGCACCCCCGGCTGGATGCGGATGCTGTTTATGTTTTCCACCATGACTATCTCAGTGCCCACGGGCATTAAGGTATTTGCCTGGGTGGCCACAGTTTGGGGGGGCAAGATTCGCCTAAATACGCCCATGCTGTTTGCCCTGGGCGGTTTGATGATGTGGGTATTTGCGGGCATCACCGGCATTATGCTGGCTTCTGTGCCCTTTGATATCCACGTCAACAACACCTACTTTGTGGTCGGCCATTTTCACTATGTGATTTACGGGGCAGTGGTGATGGGCTTCTATGCCGCTATTTATCACTGGTTCCCCAAGATGACCGGGCGAATGTACTATGAAGGGCTGGGGCAGCTTCACTTTGTATTGACCTTTATTGGGGCCAATCTCAACTTTTTTCCCATGCATCCGGCAGGGTTGATGGGCATGCCCCGCCGAGTCGCCTCTTACGACCCGGAGTTTGCCTTTTGGAATGTGTTGGCCAGTGTCGGCGCATTTCTGCTGGGCGTATCTACTCTGCCTTTTATTCTCAATGTGTTGAGTTCCTGGGTGCAGGGCAAAGAATCGGGGGACAACCCTTGGCGGGCGATCGGGATAGAGTGGCTAGTCGCCTCACCACCGCCCCACGAAAACTTTGAGCAGCTTCCCATCGTTGTGTCTGCCCCCTATGGCTACGGCAGCGATGAACCCCTAGTCGAAAATCCAAAGGAGTTAGTCGGTGAGCACAGCTAATCTGGATCAAACGCTGGAAGTCCAAACCGTCCACCACGGTGAAGAAGAAGAAGATAACCGCATGTTTGGGTTTATCGTCTTTTTGCTATCGGAAAGCGTGATTTTCCTGAGCTTTTTTGTCGGCTATATCGTTTATAAACTCAACGCGACCGACTGGCTGCCGGCTGGAGTAGAAGGGTTAGAGGTGCGGGAACCTTTTATCAACACGGTGGTGTTGGTTTCCAGCAGCTTTGTAATTTACTTTGCCGAGCGGTTTTTGCATAAAGAAAATCTCTGGGGCTTCCGCATCTTTTGGCTGCTGACCATGGCCATGGGCGGATTCTTTCTCTACGGCCAGGCGGTGGAGTGGATGGGGTTATCCTTTGGCTTTACCGATGGTCTCTTCGGCGGCACGTTTTACTTATTGACGGGCTTTCACGGGCTGCATGTGCTGACGGGCGTGCTGCTGCAGGGAATTATGCTGGGGCGATCGTTTATTCCAGATAACTATGCCGGCGGCGAATACGGCGTGGCGGCCACATCTTTGTTCTGGCACTTTGTAGACGTGATTTGGATCGTGCTGTTTATTTTGCTCTATGTGTGGCAGTAAGAGGAAAGCAGCATGATTATTGACGATCAATATTACGACGTAATTATTATTGGCAGCGGAGCTGGCGGTGGTACCCTAGCGCAAAAGCTGGCGCCTACCGGCAAGCGAATTTTAATCCTAGAGCGGGGATCGGGCATGGCGCTGGAAGAGCAAAACCGGGCCGATGTCGATCTGTTTAAAAAGACCCGCTACCATGCTCCAGAGCAGTGGTACGACCAGGCTGGAGAACCTTTTTCGCCCCAAACTAACTACGCCGTGGGTGGCAATACTAAAGTTTATGCCGCCGCTTTAATGCGAATGCGCCAGCGAGACTTTGAGGCACTGACCTATCAGGAGGGTACTGCCCCAGAGTGGCCTTTCAAATATGCCGATTTGGAGCCGTATTATACCGAGGCCGAGCAGATCTACCAGG
>JBCDFX010000096.1:0-11302 GCA_039177155.1 Cyanobacteria bacterium P01_H01_bin.119 | reverse complement strand
TTACCATTTATTGATTATCAAAGGCATTGCTTGCTGATCTGTATTGGTAACTTCTCCAATAATGCAGCTCTCGGCATAGCCCAAATGACTCAGCGCATTTAAACAATCTTGGGCGCGATCGCTCGGTACACTGGCTAGCAATCCTCCAGACGTTTGCGGATCAAACAGCAGGGGCCACTCTGGATGACCGGCGTAAACTGAGCGGTTTGCGATCGCCCCTGCCGCTGCCAGATTCTCGCTATGCAAACTGCTGGTGATGCCGGCGGAGGCGGTCTCTCTGGCTCCCGGCAAAATTGGCAGCGCTCTCAAATCTAGGAACACCCTTACCTCAGAGGCTTGAGCCATTTCTAGTAAATGTCCAATTAGGCCAAATCCAGTGATGTCAGTGCAGGCAGTAGCCTGGTGCTGCTGCAAACAGCGGGCCGCAGCCCGGTTAGATTGCAGCATTGAGTCAACCGCTGCGGCAATCCAGCGGCCTTTGGCTTTAAGCTGCATATCGGCGGCAAATAGGGTACCTGTGCCTAGAGGCTTAGTTAAGATTAGGCGATCGCCCGGCTGCATACCGCTATTGCGTAAAATCTCATCGGGGGCGGCGATACCGTGACAGGCAAATCCCAAGGCTAGGGCATGGCCTTGGGTAGTGTGCCCTCCTACCAGCGTGGTTTTAACCTGAATTAGGGCGTGATTTACCCCCGCCATTAGCTGATACAGCAGGGATGCCTGGGGAGTGCCTGTGGCATAAGGAATCACCGCGATCGCCAGCGCCGTTTGAGGCGTTGCGCCCATAGCAAAGAGGTCGCTTAGGCAATGATTTGCGCAGATTTGCCCAAAAATAAACGGGTCATCGACAATGGCGCTGAGGTAGTCCACCGTTTGCAGGGCAACTTGACCGTGTGGAATCCGCACAACTGCTGCATCGTCAGGGGATTCTAGCCCTAACAGAACTGTGTCGCTGTGAGGCCAATCTGCGCGGTTGGCTAGGGTGTTTTCTTGCTGTAAGCGCTTAAGGGTTTGGGTAAGGCGATCGCGCCCCACCTTAGCTCCGCAGCCTGCACACAGCATCGATGGTGGCTGATCTGGAGGCTTAGGGGTTGCCGTTTGCCGGGCCATTGGTTGTTCAGGAAACTGATTAAACAGCCCCATAAACTTGCGATCGATACGGTCTTTCCAACGGCGGGCCAGGGACGATTCCCAACAGAAGGGGCCGCGGGAGGCGATCGCGGTGCCCGTGCCCGTATCGATAATATTGAGAAACTGCTTTTGGGGACGAAATTCTTTTAGCGATTCACCCTTTAAATACCGCTGAAGATTGTTGAACAATGGCGGCCCCTGACGGACAGCAAACACCCCCGCCTTTGGCCGCGGATGATTCACCATAGTGGCCACATCCCCAGCAGCGAAAACATCAGGATGAGACAGGCTTTGCAGCGCGTCGTTAACCTGGATAAAGCCATCCTCTGTAAGAGCCAGCCCGGAGCCTTGCAGCCACTGGGGAGCAGAGGCATTAGTCACCCAAAAGACGCGATCGCAGGTGATTGCCAGGCCCGATTCGCAGTCGACCACCACCGGTTTGCTAAAGGCGGCACCAAGGTCCGGTTTTTTCGGCTCGCCAGATTCTCCTAGAGAAGACAGAGCCGGTCTAAGGGCGCAGACCGATTCTTGCAGATGCATCTGAATACCTCGCTTCTGGAACAGAGCATGCAGGTGAGCCCGGGTCCAGGCATTGCGGCCTTTCGCCAGTTCTGCCCCGCGATGAAATAGGTGAAACGTGACTTGATCGGGCGATCGCCCCAAGTCTTTCAACACCTGATGCAGCCGCGCCTGCATGCACAAACTCAGCTCCACCCCGGCTACACCGCCTCCCACAATGCCGATAGTAACGGAGCGATCAGGATTCGCCCTCACCTGCTGAATCACCTCTTCCCAGGCCCGCAGCAGCTGCGGCACAGGTTTGGCGGGCACCGCGTAGGTTGCCCCCGATACGGTTAGCGTTGCTGGCGTGCTGCCCGTATCGATGGACAACACATCAAAATCAATAGGAGGATGATTAGCGCAGTGAATTCGTCGGCGGGCCAAATCTAGTTCAATGGCTTTATCCATTACCAGCCGGCAGTTTGCAAACCGAGTTAGCGGCCGCAGGTCAATATGGGATTCGTCAAAGCTATAAAGGCCAGAAATATGGCAGGGCAGCATCCCTGAATAGGGCGTATCCACCAAATCGGTGACTAAGGTAAGCTGCACTCCCGGTATAGGCTGCATTGCCAGCTTTCGCAACACAATGGCGTGGGTGTGTCCGCCTCCCAGCAGCACAAGTTCTTTCGTAATCGGTGCAAAACTCTCCATAGCTGCCCAAACGCCAAGACTGTTCTACTCTAGCGACCCTAGCTGAAAAGACTCTGAGAGAGGCCGCTATCTATTTTTAAAGTCTGTTGTAGAGCAGGGCGCAGCATTTTACATTTGGCTGCCGCTTGAGGCAGTTCCCAAATCGCAATAGCAACCCCAATAACCGCAAATCCACCGGTCGGCTTTCGTCTGATTTTGGGAACTTTAAAGACCATATAGATTGTTTTCAGAAATCCATCCATGGCCAGCGTTGCAGCTTCAGATCACACCCATCACCTGCCGGGCTACACCTTCTTAGAGACGATTTATCGAGGCATCCGCACAACGGTATACCGGGCGGTTAAAATCGCTACTCAGCAGCCGGTAATGGTAAAAGTGCTCTCCCAAGAGTATCCCAGCTTCACTGGGCTAGTGCAGTTTCGCAATCAGTACGAGATTACCAAGCATTTGCCCATCCCAGGCATCGCCCGCCCTTTGAGTCTGGAGTCCTGCGGCAATGGCTACGCCCTGGTTATGGAAGACAGGGGCGGCACAGACTTGGGGCGATATGTGCAGCAAAATCCGCTCGACCTAGCTGAGATCTTAGACATCGCGGTTCACCTTGCCAGCATTCTCCACGGCCTGTACCAGCACCGCATTATTCATAAAGACATCAAACCCGCCAATATTCTAATTCAGCCTGAGTCAAAGCAGGTGGAGCTGATTGATTTCAGCATCGCCTCGCTGCTGCCCAAGGAGAGCCAAGAGATTCAAAGCCCTAGCACCTTAGAAGGCACCCTTGTCTATATGGCGCCGGAGCAAACTGGACGGATGAACCGGGCCGTTGACTATCGCAGCGACTTTTATGCCTTAGGGGTCACTCTGTATGAGCTGCTGACGGGTCAGCTTCCCTTCGCCAGTGATGACCCGCTGACGCTAATTCACTGCCATATGGCCCAAATCGCGGCTGCCGTTGACCAAGTGAACCCCGCAGTGCCTACTGTGTTGGCAGCGATTGTAGCCAAGCTGATGGCAAAGAATGCTGAAGAGCGCTACCAGAGTGCGCTGGGACTTAAACATGACCTTGAGCAGTGTTTGCAGCAGTGGCAGGTCCAAGGCAATATCGCTGATTTTGAGCTGGGACAGCGGGATGTGTGCGATCGCTTTCTGATTCCCGAAAAGCTCTACGGACGCGAAGCCGAAGTTCAGACCTTACTGGATGCTTTTGAACGCGTTGCCCAAGGTAGTTCAGAACTGATGATGGTGGCAGGCTTCTCAGGCATTGGTAAAACCGCTGTCGTCAATGAGGTTCACAAGCCCATTACTCGGCAGAAGGGCTACTTTATCAAAGGCAAGTTTGATCAATTTAACCGCAATATTCCCTTTAGCGCCTTTGTGCAGGCATTTCGCAGCTTGATGCAGCAGTTGCTGAGTGAGTCGGACAGTGCCTTATCAGCGTGGAAGCAAGGCATTTTGGAGGCTGTGGGAAGCAACGGACAAGTTTTGATCGATGTCATCCCAGAACTAAAGCGCATCATTGGGACGCAACCGACAGTGTCAGAGCTATCGGGCAGTGCGGCTCAGGAACGGTTTAACTTGCTCTTCAGCAAATTCGTTAAGGTTTTCACAACCTTCGAGCATCCTTTGGTTATCTTTTTAGATGATTTGCAGTGGGCAGATTCAGCCTCATTAAATCTGCTGAAACTGCTGATGAGTAAGTCCGCATTAGGCTATCTGCTAGTGCTTGGCGCCTATCGGGACAATGAGGTGCCTGCGGGACACTCATTAATGCTGACATTGGATGACATCGCCAGACAGGGCGCAATCCTTAATACCCTAACCCTGACTCCACTGAGGCAACCTAACATAACCCAGCTTGTGGCGGATGCACTGTTCTGTTCGCCTGAATTGGCCAAACCACTCTCGAAGATTGTTCATCAAAAGACTCAAGGGAATCCCTTTTTCACAACGCAGTTTTTGCAGGGATTGCAGGCTGAAGGCTGTATTACTTTTGACATTGATGCTGGTCACTGGGAATGCGACTTGGCTCAGGTTAGGCAACTGGCGATGACGGATAATGTCGTCGAGTTTATGGTAAGACGTTTACAAAAGCTGCCAAGTGCCGTGCAACGGGTGATGAAGCTAGCGGCCTGCGTTGGGAATCGCTTTGACTTGCCGACACTGGCGCTCGTCTGTGAGGGTAGTCAGGAAAAAGCTGCAGCCGATTTGTGGTGTGCTTTGCAAGCAGGCTTAATAATTCCTGAAAACGAGACCTATAAGTTTTTTCAAGGTCATCAAGAAGTATCCGGTCAAGCTAGCAATGTTGTCGTCGAATATCGTTTTTTACATGATCGCGTTCAGCAAGCCGCGTACAACTTGATTCCAGCGTCAGAAAGACCAAACATTCATTTGAAGCTGGCAGAAATCTTTGAAGCGAAAGCCTCCGATTCGGCTTCCAAAGAAATCATTTTTGAAATTATCAATCACTACAATCAGTCGCCGTTGCACGAGCTATCGTCTAAAAGACTTTGGGATCTAGTTAACCTTAATATTCAGGCCGCGAAAACAGCCAAGTCTGCAACTGCTTTTGAGGCCGCCAACACTTATTTGACGCAAGCGCTGACCCTAATTGACGGGCTAGACCCTCAGCCATGGGAACATCAGTATACACTCATTCTGGATTTATATATCGCTTTAATTAAAGTTAAAAATGCATGTTTGCTATGGAATGAATCTAAAGAAGCTAGCCAGCTGCTTTATAAAAATAGCCGCAGTCAGATCGATAAATCCATCAGCTTACAGCTGCTTATTGAACAAAGTACCCAGCGGGGTGAATTTGCTCTTGCAATTGAGTATGGGCAAGAAGCTTTGACCCTTTTAGGTGAGAAGCTTCCCAATACTGATTTAGCGCCAGCGCTCCAGGATTTGATCGCCACAGTTCAGCAACAGTCTGAAGCGATTGCGCTTTTACAATGTGGACAGTTCCGCAGCCTAGAGGACAAACGACTCAAGCAGGTTATTGCCATCTTGAGTAGCTTAGATGCACCTGCATACCTGGCGTTTCCTGAGCTTTGGAAGGTGATTAATGCCTTGAGTGTAAAGATCACGCTGCTACATGGAATAACCTCAGAAAGCGCAGCTGGTTTTGCTCGTTTTGGTCAGATTCTATGCGGGCAATTAGATGGCAGCTACGCCCAAGGCTTTGCCTTTTCGCAACTGGCTCTACAGCTCAGTAATCTCTATCCAGAGCAAAAGGGATTAGTCTGTTTTGAAATCGGCTTAGCTACCAATCATTGGTCAAGTCCACTGCGAGAAAACATCGATTATTTCCAGACTGGATTTCAGGCAGCGATGGAATGCGGTATAGTTTTGTACGCCGGCTATAACTTGATGTTTCAGCCCTACTATCGTCACTATTTAGGCCAAGAGATCTCAGAAATACTGACCTTAACGCAGCAATATGCTGACTTTGCTAAGCAAACTAAAAACGCGCTGGCTGATATTTTAATTGCTGGTTTTCTGCCCCACTTAGAGCGGTTGAATGCAACCCTAGATGCTAAGGAGTGGCATGATTGGTCAGATAGTTTTATTGAACAGGTCACAGAGCAGCAGAATCCATTAGCTCTAGCCATGCATATTATTACTGTGGGGCAGCTAAACTTTTTGCTTGGCGATCTCAACAGTGCAGAAGCTGCTTTTTCAAAGGCATCAAACCTAAAATCTACTCTTCTAGGCTATTTCTCCCTAGCTGAATATTCTTTCTATCGCGCCCTGTTAGGGTTGCAGAGCATTTCTGCTGGGTCAGCAGATTTATCTGACAACGCCGATCTCATTCACACATGCGTTGATGACCTAGAGCAGTGGGCAAACCAAAATCCGGACAACTTTGCCCACAAATATAAATTGGTGAGCGCAGAGCAGTACCGAGTCAGCGGCGATCGCTTAACAGCTCTGGACTTGTACGACTGTGCAATCGCTACCGCTCGCTCAAATCAATATCTACAAGATGAAGCCTTGGCGAACGAACTTGCCGCAAAGTTCTATCTCGATTGGGGCAAAGAAAAAGTTGCCGCAGGCTATATGCAGGAGGCCTATTATTGCTATTCCCGCTGGGGGGCCAAAGCCAAAGTTATGGATCTTGAAGCCCGTTATCCCGAGCTGCTGCGCCCAATTTTGCAGCCAGTCGCCCCCTCGGAAGAGGTGATGTCTACCCTGATGAGCATCGCGGCCCCTACAGTATCGGCGCACTCTAGTACCCATCACAGCTCCAGCACGATGGGCCTCAACCAGACCCTAGATTTTGCTAGCGTGCTCAAGGCTTCCCAGGTCCTCTCCAGCGTCATCGAGTTTGACGAGCTGCTGAGCCAACTGACCCAAATCATCTTGCAAAATTCCGGGGGTGATCGTTGCGCTTTAGCCCTGCTCGATGAAGCGGGCCACTGGCAGGTACGGGCAATGGCGACCCCAGACGGGACGCAGCTTTGCATGGAGCGGCTTAGCGACGACTCGCCCCTGCCAGTGAAACTGATTCAGTATGTCAAAAACACCCAAGAAGTTCTGATCATCAATGATTTAGAGACAGACTTGCCCGTGGTGGATGCCTATCTCAGGCAGCATCAGCCTAAGAGCCTGCTGGGGCTACCGGTGCTCAATCAGGGCCGCTGCATCGGCGTTCTATCCCTGGAAAATCGCCTCACCAGCGGCATATTTACAAACCACCGGATTTTGGTGCTCAACTTTCTGTGTACCCAGGCGGCCATTTCCCTCGACAATGCCCGGCTATACCAGCAAGAACAGCACAAATCTCGGGAAATTGCCCAAAAGGAGGCTGAATATCGCAGTATTTTTGAGAGCGTCAAAGACGGATTAGTTATCACCGATTTAGCCACCGGCAGGACCGTGGCCGTAAATCCAATTATGTGTGAAATGCACGGCTATTCTAAAAAAGAATGGCTAGCGCTTCAGCCTGATGACTTTATTCATCCTGACTATCTCCATGAGTTTAGCAACTTAATGGAGACCCTCAATGGCGGGGAAGAGTTTGAGACGCAGGCTATAGATATTCGCAAAGACGGCAGTTTTTTTGATGTAGAGGTTAAATCCGTTCCGTTTATCTACCAGGGCAAACCCCATGGACTATCGATTATTCGAGATATTAGCGATCGCAAACGGGCAGATGAGGCAATTCTGCAAAAATCCCAGGCCCTAGAAATTACCCTGACAAAACTGCAAAATACCCAGCTACAACTGGTGCAAAGCGAAAAAATGTCGGCCCTAGGCGGGCTGGTGGCGGGGGTCGCCCATGAAATTAACAATCCGGTGGGCTGCATTTTGGGCAACGTTGGCGCTACCCAAGCCTACATCGGTGATTTACTCGGGCTATTGGATCTCTATGCCGAGCGGTTTCCTGAACCGGGGATCGAGATTGAAGACGAACTTGAAGCGGTTGATCTCGACTATTTGCGCGACGACTTGCCCAAGCTGATTCGGGCCATGCAAGACAGCGGCGATCGCATCAAGTCTATCAGCCAGAGCCTGCGCACCTTCTCCCGGACCGATACGGACTCTAAACAGCCCTTTGATCTGAAGGCCGGCATTGAGAGTACGCTGCTGATTTTGCGCCACCGGCTGAAGGCCAACAACCAGCGATCCGAAATTGAAGTGGCGACAGACTACGGCAGTATTCCCGAAATTGACTGCTTCCCCGGTCAGCTCAACCAGGTATTTATGAACATTTTGGCCAACGCCATTGATGCCCTTGATGAGACCAGCCAGGATCGCAGCCAATCTGAGATGCAGGCCAGCCCCCACCGCATCGAGATTCGCACCGCAGCGGTAGGCCAGCAGATTGAGGTCACCATTGCCGATAACGGCCCGGGCATTCCTAAGGAGATTGCCGACAAGGTGTTTGAACATTTGTTTACCACCAAGGAGGTCGGTAAAGGCACCGGATTGGGGCTGGCGATCGCCCGGCAGATTGTGGAAGATACCCATGGTGGCATCCTACAAGTGCGCTCTGAGGTGGGCCAGGGCACGACTTTTTACATTCGCCTGCCGCGCTAGGTTCTATCTTTTTGGGCATGGCGATAGGCCGAAATCTGGGTCATATTGAATGGCGTACGTACCTACTGGTGTGTGGCAGGCAGCCGAAAAAACGATTGGAACGAGGCTGCGAGTTTAATGGCTTCCATAATCAGCCTCCCAGTGATTCTGGGTGCGGTAAGCAATTTGACCAGCACTATAGGCTGCCATTCGTAAGTTCGTAACTGTTATGGCGAATTTTGATTTAGAGGCTGCGCCACTGGTGCTAGCCGGCCCGATTTTGCGCCGGGTCACTGCCGAAACGGTGACAGTTTGGCTAGCCCTAAAGCATTCCAGTGAGGTCAGCCTGACGGTCTATCCTACCTTAGGGAACGCCGTTGATTGGCAGCAGCCCGCGGCCCTGGGCCGTGCCGCTACCGTCAGCATTGGTGAGCATTTACATCTGGTCTGCGCCACGGCGATTGCCCAGCGCCCTTTAAGTCCTGGCATTGTCTATGCCTATGACATCACCTTGCAGTCCGCTGAAATGCAAGCCGAAGAAAACGCCGCGCGATCGCCCCAATCTATCACCCAGCTTATTACCGACCCTCTCAGCTACTTCGACCACAAACTGCCTACATTTTCCCTTTGTCCTAAAAACCTGGATCAGCTCAATCTAGCCCACGGATCGTGCCGGAAACCTCACGGCGAGGGACGAGACGCCCTTGCGATTCTCGATCGTTTGTTAGAGAGCACTGCAGCTGAGGCGCAGGAGCGCTGTCACCAGCTTTTTTTTACCGGAGACCAAATTTACGCTGACGATGTCGCCGATATCTGGCTGGCCCACGCTAGCACCCTGGGCTCCGTTCTGATGGGCTGGGATGAAGAGTTACCCATACAGCCGGATTCCGAAACGGTTGACGGCCCACATCCGTGCAAAAGTCTTTCTGCTGCTCAGATCGCGCCGGGCCAGCGGAGTGAGATTGCTCGCACTCAGGCAGGATTTACCGCCATGCTTCGGGGAGAATCCCATCGGGCCAAAAGTCATTTATTTAGCTTCGCCGAATATGCGGCAACCTATCTACTGATGTGGTCGCCTGCGCTGTGGCCTAAGGATTTACCCTCGGCCCAACAGGCTGGGCGATCGCGGCAGCAGCACCAGTCTTGGGACAAGGAGGTAGCCGCCCTTGAGCGATATCGAGCCGATCTGTGGCGATCGCGGCGGGCAGTGGCAAATGTACCTACCTATATGATCTGCGACGATCACGACGTTACCGACGACTTTATGCTGAATCGCCGCTGGTGTGAGCGAGTATTTAATAGGCCCCTGGGACGGCGGGTCGTACAAAACGGTATGCTGGCCTATGCCCTATTTCAAGCCTGGGGCAACACCCCCGATCAGTTCACGGGCAATGCTCCCGGCGCGCAATTGCTGAAAGCCACTGCCGCCTGGAGCCAGGCTTGTGGGCACGATATCGCCGCTTGGCAAACCATTCACGACTGCTTGGGGTTGCCGGTGGTGGTGGATGGCGAAGTGGTGTTGCGACCCGATCCGCTGGCTCACAAAATTGAATCTGGCACAGATACGCTGATTGTCCAACCGACCGACTCTGCCCTCGACAGTGGCTCACGGCAGTATCTACAGTGGCACTATCGCGTCTTGGCGACATCCCACGATATTATCGTCACCGATACCCGTATGGGACGCGGCTATCCATCTAAAGCGCAAGATCCCTCAGGGCTAGAGCCGCCCATGCTGCTAAGCCCTAGCGCCTTTAAACAACAGCTTTTGCAGCCGTTTCAAACAATCGACTCAACGCCCGATCGTCCAACGCTGATTGTGGTACCCACTAATTTGATCACGGTGGAAATTATTGACTGGATACAGCGCTGGTCTCGCTTACGCAATAACGTGTTTGCCAGCGATGTAGGCGATTCATGGAATTTTAACCAAGCGGCATTTAGTCATTTTGTCGAGTCAGTCTGTCAGCAGCGCGATCGCGTTTTAGTGCTCTGCGGCGATATCCACTACAGCGGCGCGGTGCGGATTGACTACTGGCTGCGCCAAGCCCACCATCAAACAGCAGCCGTGCTGGTGCAGTTGACCTCCAGCTCTCTTCTCAACTCGGAGTGGAAAACCCGCCTGGTTCATTGCCGGCTTAAGGCGCTTATCCCTGAGCGCGTTGCTTACTGGCTAGGATGGCGCCATCAGCGCGATCGCGCCCCAGTCCCCAAAGATACCCCTACCTGGGAAAAAGTCCCCGCCGCCACCGACTGGCTACGCCAGTGGCAAACATCCGGTTCAAACGATGGTTTATCGCCCGATCGCGGCTACTGGCAAAGCTGGCCCCGCCGCTCAGCAGCCCAATCTGCTGACACGCTGCCGCTCTCTAAACACAACGCGCCCAAGCCCTGGTATGCTCCTTTACTCTCACCGCTGCTGGCATTTTGGCGCAGTCGCTGGATGCAGTCTGGCTCGGAGGTGATTGGCCAAAATAATCTGTGCTATGTAAACTTTCAGTGGCCGGATCGGGTTGTTCAAAAGGCTTTTTGGTACGCGCCTTGGCAGCCTAATCAGATTTTGCAAACAGACTATCCGGTATCTTTAACACCGAAAGCAATCCCCGGCGCGATCGACACCAAGTTACAGATTACGGAACATAGGCAATTATAGTGTTGGTTTGTGTTCCTTAACCCGGTCTACGAAGCAAGCGATCGCACTAAAAAGGCTAGAAGGTTGAGTAGAAAGAGGGAAAATGGCTCATAGAGTATTGATAAAAAAAAGGAATACAACCTTTTAAAGGCAAACAAAATTTTGGAAGATAAACAAGTAGAGGTCATCTTTAAAGATGAAGAAAGAACTAAAAACTACTCTATTGAGCTATTAGAGGAGGAAGCTGATAGAGTACGTGACCTATGTGGAGAATGCTTGCAGCATATAGGATTTGATAAAAACTAT
>JBCDFX010000095.1:0-11510 GCA_039177155.1 Cyanobacteria bacterium P01_H01_bin.119 | reverse complement strand
TGCTGAGTCTGGGCCGTTAGCTGCGCGTTGAGCCGATCAATCTTGGCCTGTTGAGCTTCAGCCGATGCCGCTTTTACGCTGCCATTCTCAAGTTGAGCGAGTTCGGCCTGTCGTTGCTTTACTACAGCGTGGGCTGACTGCAGCTCAGCTTGGCGGCGCTCAGCCCCTTGCAGTACAGCGATAACTTGCCCAGCCTCAACGCGATCCCCCTCCCCCACGCGAATTTCATTCACCCGACTATCCGCTGCGTTAGGCACCGATAGCCGAATTACTTCTCCCTCTGGCTCAATGCGTCCTAAGGCAATTACGGAATCGATATCTACTGATACGGCTTCGGGTATTTCTGGGTTAGATCGGGGTTGCCCACAGCCCGTTATTATCAGAGCGGCTAACGTGACTGACAGGGCCAAATAGATAGGCTTACTCTGAAGCATAATAAAGACGCTCGCTTAGTGACGGATGATTGGCTGATCGGATGATCAAGCTATAAAGACTGGCTGGTTGCGATCGCCCCCTTCACTATTTGGCGCTGTCGCAAACCAAAAGAAGGCAGCGCCAGCGCCGATGCCAATCAGCAAAAATAGCCCAATTTCTAACCAGACATACCAACGCGTGGAAAGCGGTAAACGATTCAGGTAAAGCACTCGTTTTTGAACAGCTTTTGCCATGATGGCCTCATAACGCAACACTCCGACGGTAAGCGTTGCACCAGAGCCTTGATTACCTGCAGATCGGTATCAATTCGGGGGGTATGCGCTTCCCCTAACTGGATGAGACCAATCGTCGGAGGACGCAATATTGATCAGTCCTTAGTCTGCAAAGGTTCACCCATATCGGCTTTTGGCTAAACCAACATGGGTGAACTTTAGACACCGATATGGGTGGTGTCATGAAATGCTTTCGCGCAGCAAAGTAGACCCATATATTCAGCGAGGTTTTACTCTATGTCTGCACTTAAGTTCATTACAGGTCTAGGATTGGGCATCAGCAGTATATTGGCGGCGAGCGCCGTATTGGCCGCTCCTGCTCCCGTATTTGAGCCGATTCTGGACGACGTTTCCACTGATAATCCAGCCATACCAGCTTTGCGTATCCCGGCTACGGTGCCGACTAATCAAGAGCTATATCCGTCAATCATGCCGGAGGCAGGTATCGTTTTTCTCAACACTGAGCCTGACTGTGAAGCCATTGAGTGCACCGCGCTAGTGGTTGCAGCACAAGCTGATCCGCCGCCGCTTTGGCCGTTTATCGGTGCGAATCCGATGAAATCTGTAGAGTTGGTAAGCGGCGTACAGGCCCATTTTTGGGAACGTGGCGACATGGCATCGCTGCAGTGGCTGCAGGATGGTTCACTCTATATCCTCAGCTACAGCCAAACGATTTTCTCTGAAGATGCGGCGATCGCAATGGCAACCTCAATGGCGACTGAAACGCCGTTTGCCCCTTAAGAGTTACTCGGGTGCTGTGAGCGATTGGGCCAGCCTTTGACTCTAGTGCTGGCTTCACATTGCCCAATGGGGCAACGCGATCGCTCGACGCCGCATGGATTCAGATAGAACGTTTCTAGAAGCCCGACTCGGATACTTGCAGCACACCTGAGAATGCATTAATACTTCGGTCAAATTCTGAAAGATTTAAATTTGGAATATGGAGCTGTCACATTGCCCTTTGCCTTAGCTCGCAAGTATCCTGATGCTAATCACCAGTGGGTTTGGCAGTTTGTCTTTCCGGTCTAGACCCGGTGTAAAGATATTTACAGCAGGGCCATTACGTATCTTTACTTGCATGAAAGTGGACTGCAAACTGATTTCTACTGATTATTTGAAGACAGCCTCAATGACTTTAGACTCCGTTTTTAGCTTTATTCTGATTGTTACGTTGTTGGTGACTGCGCCTGGGCCAAACGGTGCACTTATCCTAAAGACAGTTCCTTTTCAAGGCAAACGAAATGGAATGGCAAACGTACTTGGCTTTCTCACTGCGTTTTATCTACACGGTTTTTTTTCGATCTTTGGGCTATCAGCGCTGGTCATGGGTTCAACAAAAACTTTTTTTGCTGTAAAAATTCTGGGTGCTCTGTACCTAGCCTATCTGGGGTTTAAGACACTATGGAGTGCATTAAAGTACCAGCGGCCACTCGCAAAGCGGTTGGTTAAAATCTCGCAAATTCGTAAAAGACTCCTCTTTGCTTATTCTGAGGGATTACTGACTAATTTACTCAATCCGAAAGTGAGTCTGTTTTATCTAGCTGCTTTTCCTCAATTTGTAGACTTCACTGCTGGTCTTACACTTGCCAAAGTTGGGAATGCGTTGGTGTTAATTACAATCCATGCAGTGATTAATTTCCTATGGTTCACAGGTGTGATTTTCCTGTTAGGTCGGGCAGCGAGCTGGGCTAAATCAGGCGCAATCGGACGCTTTATCCAGGGACTGACAGGGACTCTATTGTTATGGTTTGGCTACAGGCTGGTGACTGCTGATTTGGATCTGACTCAGGATTGACCGGCAAATATGACGGCTAATCCGGTTAACCTAAAAACTATTTCAATCATATAGGTAACCCTCCTGCAATAAGTCTTGAACTTAATCAACCAGGCCGCGGCGGACGGCGGCGACCGCAGCCTGGACGCGATCGCTCACCACCAGCTTGTTCATAATGCCTTTTACGTAAGTCTTGACCGTATTGGGGCTGAGATAGAGATTTTGGCCAATTTCCGTATTGCTTAAGCCTTCTACGATTAGCTGCAACACCTCGAGCTCGCGATCGCTTAGCAGTCCTTCATTCTCTTCAGTTTTATAGCGGGCGGGCGTAAGATTTTGCATCACCTTTTGGGCGATTTGTGGGTCCAGATAAGCTGCCCCAGAGGCTGCCACGTAAATTGCATTTGCTAATGCTTCCACATCCGTTCCCTTGATGCAGTAAGCATCGGCCCCACTGGAAAGGGCTGCGATAATCTCAGTCTCATCCGTATGGGAAGTTAGCATCACCACCCGCATATCCGGGAACTGTGTTTTAAGGGTTTGAGTTGCCTCGATGCCGTCTATCCCCGGCATCCCCACATCCATTAGCACAACGTCAGGTTTGAGCGCACTGGCCTGAGCAATGCTCTGACGACCATCCGTAGCCTCACCCAGAATTGTGAAATTTTCCTGTTGGCCTAGGGCTGACGTCAATCCCAGTCGCATCATCGGGTCGTCATCGACAATGAGTAAGGTTAAAGCGGTCGGTGTTGTGCTCATTTTTATCTGCACGAAACAGGCTAGCTGAACAAAACAGGCTCTTACTCTACTCTTGCAGCTCTAGCCAAGTGAGTGATCTCATCTTACCTGTAGAACTGATTCCAAAGCGGATGCGGTTTATAGTGCTAGCCAGATTGTTTAGCTCTAGGTTATCTAGCATAAAATCTGGGAAATACTAATTCCATAGGCAATCTGGCTGAAGCTATATCTTGACCACATCGGGATCGCTGGTTCTTTCCCATAGAAAAACTCCAGTTTTCAAATCGAATAGAGTTTATAAACTATATGGCGCCGGTCAGATTGCTTACAGCACCGAGTATTGCTGGAATGGTGGACATAAAAGCAGATGTTCAATAAAGCTCTGTTCTTTTATCAGTTTGCAGCTTTAACTAAGGCCGGATTTTCTGGGGCCAAAAGCTTACCGATGGCGGGTGCCAAAGCGCCTGTGGCGGTGCGCCAATTTTTGTATCGGGTGAGCCAGCGGATGGATCGGGGAACGTCTTTAGCGATCGCTCTTAACGCTTCTAAAAGCCCGTTTACGCCGTGGGAGACAGGCTTATTGGTTTTAGGGGAAACCAGCGGCGCTTTAAGTGAAGTCAGTCAGCGGCTCGGACAGCTCCACGAAACGTACAGGCGTCGAGCCCGGCTCTATGGTTCAGTGGTGATTGGCTTTGGGGCAATCGCGGCTGTCGTTGTAACGGTGCTAAGCACCTGGCTTGTCGGCGGGTTAAGCGCGCTTAACAGCGTTTGGGGATTGGGTTTAGTCAGTGTGCTGGTGCTGGCGATTCTGTTTCAAACCCAGGTGCCCCTGACCTTAGAAATTGGCGATCGCGGCCACCACTGGCTGGAGCAGTTTCCCATCACCGCCAATATTATTGAAGCGCGATCGCTGGTGCAGCTTTCAGAGCTAAGTCTCCCCATCCGCTGCGGCCTACCGCTGCCGCGAGCGTTAGAGCTGGCCCAACCCCGCATTAGCGATCCTCAATTAAGAGCGCTAATGCAGTCCGCCGTTAAGCGCATCGATCGCGGAGACTGCTTAAGCGACTGCCTAAAAACGGCACTGCCGCCAACCGCTGTGCAGATGATTCGTACCGGCGAAGAAACTGGCCATCTCGATACGCTGCTAGATAAACTCGGCAAACACTACGACCACAAGCTTGAACATCGGCTTCGCCGACTAGAAGCGATGAGCAGGCCCCTAGCAATGCTCGCCGTTGGATGCCTAATTCTGCTGGTTGGCACTCAGCTGTTTGCAGGACTTTTAAGCGCAGTTTTCAGTTGACCCTAGTTTTATCGCTTTGGCCAGATCGCTCACCATACCGAGTATCGCTGGAGTGATGGATATAAGAGCAATTTGACCGGCAACCTGCCTAAAGCCTTTGGTAAACTGTTATGGGTAATCCGTCCCTTGAGAGTAGGAGCAGGCTCACCGTTCAGAATGCCTGCAAGGTTGACCTAAAATAATTTTGAATTTTGAACTTTGAATTTTGAACTCCGCCCAGCAGCCCTAGTTCTGTAACACTTGCTCTGGCTGCGGGTCTATATTTTCAGCTTCTCGGCTTTCGGCCTGCCGCTCTTTATCCAGCCTGCGCTTTTTGGCATAGAGCTGGATGGTTGCCGCCATTAGCACCACCAGCGCCACCATCAACCAGGTCGTGACTCCCGTTGGGAAGCTGTTTTTAAAGATGGCCAGCATCACAATGACAACCAGCAGCAGCGTAGGGGCCTCGTTTAAGGCCCTTAGCTGCTGCCCGGACCACTGGCACGTTCCTGCTACTAGCTGTTTCATTAAGCGTCCGCAGTACATGTGATAAGCCATCAGCAGTGCGACAAAACCCAGCTTGGCTTGCAGCCATCCATCGCGCAGCACCTGTGGTTCCTGGCTCAGTAAACCTATCGCCATTGCAACGGTCACTACCATGCCGGGGGTGGTAATGATGCTGTACAGGCGCTTTTCCATCAGAGCATACTGCTTCTGAAGAATAGAGCGAGCTGGTTCAGGCTCGGCCTCGGCCTCAGCGTGATAGATAAAGAGCCTAACCAGGTAGAACAGCCCCGCAAACCACACCACGACGCCAACGACATGAAATGCCTTAAACCAGTAATAAGCCATAGGAGAACAGTGAATTAAGAGCAGAGAAGCCCTGCCCACTCAGGAATATATTGATATTTTGCCGTCGAGCAGAAATAGTTTGTCGAAATTCGACAGGCATCTTAATGATTGATCTAATTATGAACCGAGCTGGTAGCGATCGCACTATTCGCTGCTGCAGGTCAGCTCCAGACGCCTTAGGATAAAAGCCTGGCGCTAGTGCGCTCGATTTTTCTGACCCACTGCGATCGCGCCCCAAAGTTATAAATCGACACGTTATGGAAATTGACTGGCAGGTCTCTAAAACCTACGAAGATATTACTTATCACAAAAGCGCTGGCATCGCTAAAGTCACCATCAACCGTCCCCACAAGCGCAATGCCTTTCGTCCCAAAACGGTCTTTGAACTTTACGACGCGTTTAGCGACGCCCGCGAAGATACCACCATCGGCGTTGTTTTACTCACTGGAGCCGGCCCCCACAGCGACGGCAAATATGCCTTTTGCGCAGGCGGAGATCAAAGCGTTCGAGGTAAAGCCGGCTATGTAGATGAGGCAGGTGTTCCCCGGCTAAACGTGCTCGATTTGCAGCGATTGATTCGCTCTATGCCCAAAGTCGTGATTGCCCTAGTGGCCGGATACGCCATTGGGGGGGGACATGTGCTCCATCTCATCTGTGATTTGACCATCGCTGCCGATAACGCCGTTTTTGGTCAAACCGGCCCCAAAGTCGGCAGCTTTGACGGCGGCTTTGGCGCAAGCTATCTAGCCCGGGTTGTCGGGCAAAAAAAAGCACGAGAAATTTGGTTTCTATGTCGCCAGTACAGCGCCGATCAGGCCCTGGAAATGGGCTTGGTCAACTGCGTTGTGCCTGTGGAGCAGCTTGAGGCTGAAGGCGTTCAGTGGGCGCAGGAAGTGCTGCAAAAAAGCCCAATCGCCATTCGCTGCCTAAAAGCTGCGTTTAATGCTGATTGTGATGGGCAAGCTGGCCTGCAAGAACTGGCCGGTAACGCTACCCTGCTTTATTATTTGACCGAAGAAGGAGCTGAGGGCAAGCAGGCTTTTTTGGAGAAGCGATCGCCCGATTTTAGCGCCTATCCGTGGCTACCCTGATTGATTGTAAAAAAGCCCAGCCAGTTGGCTGGGCTTTTTTGTTGCGATTAAATAACTGCGTTGGTCAGATTGCTCACGGCACTGAGTCTCTTTGGAGTTTTGGGTCTATTAACAATCTGACTCACAGTCTTGCCCTAACCGGACTGATGACTGCGGCTGCATCTAAAGTCGAAACTGCTCAAGATTTGTCAATTATTCAACGAGGGATCAGTCAAATCAAAATAACTCAGTGGGCTAAGGCGACACAGAAAATTGCTCCTTAATTTCCACAAACTCCGCATCAAACGATCGCATTTTCTCAGTAGAAACCGTAAAGTCATTCGGCCAGAAGTCTAGCTGGCTAAGTTCAGGAAGACTGGTTGTAAAAGGTGGGATCGCCAGAGAACAAGCTTTCCAAGATCCACTCACTGGAACATTGAGTTGGCTGCAGGTTCCTCCTCGACGCCCCTCAGGCGTATAAAATTGGCAACGACAGCAGCGAGACGCTCCAAGCTGTGTAGGGTTCATAAAAGTATCCAAAGGCGTTTTCCAAATTTATTCTGAAACAGCCCAAGAATTTATTTAACAGGAGAATATAATTCAGATGACTGTCCATAAAGGCATTCAAGCCAATTGAGAGGCCGGAGCATCTTCAAAGTTTCTTTAGCTTCCCGTAAAACTTGGTTATACAAGCAATGGTCGCATCTTGAACGATCGCTCAGGTGGCATCAACGAAACCTCTAAAAATATGCTCTTCGAGTCTTGACAGCCCGTAATAGCTGTGATCCCCGCTTTTAATTCCCAAGCCTTTAGGCGTTACTCTGCTAAAAATATGCTCCAATTAGATTTGGTATAGTAGTGATCCCCGCCGACTCAAAATAGCGTTTAAGCCTCTATAAAACGCTTTATCTCCACAGTAATTAGGAAATTTCAGCCCATTAATTTTGATGCTTTAGTCTGATTCCAAGGTAGGCTCCATACCTTGCAAAAGTTGGCCCCAAACCCGATCTATTCCCCTACGGCCTTCCCTATTGACGACCGCCATATTGCCAATTACGGCTGGCGCAGATACCACACACAGACCAGCGCAGCAGTTCCCCTGGGGGAGTCGGGCAGCCACAGCTTGGACAGCAAGAGCAGTGCCGCGATCGCTGCTGAATTTGAGTAGCCCACCTTTGATAAGAATTTAAGCCATCGTCAGGTAAATCTGGTGCAGCAGCTGTCCCTGCTGCCGGGGGTATAAAGCTGGGATGCTTGATTAGTAAATCGCTCTCGGCTTGGCGAGTTTGGTGCCGTCGCTGGTTAGTCTGCCACTGCCCTGGAGAAAACCGAATATCGGCCAAATCTAAACTGACGCGATCGCGCAGCTTCTCGAGAATGCGGTGGCGCTCAAAGGTCAAACTCTGCGACCAGGCCGCATTGGCAGTTGCAACTTGTAGCACCCGGCGCTGAATGCCCAAAGGACAGGTTTGTTGAGCCACCGCCGAACCGACAACCGTCGGCCAAAGATCCAATAGCCGCTGAAACTGCTGATGGGTCTGCCAAGTCTTCTGCTTGGCCATGCTGTGGTTTAGGACTTGATCGAGAGACTGCATGCAATTTATCGAAAATTTTGACCAAAAATCGTCCACTCTTTCAACTTTGCGATACACTTCAACCGAAAAATTAGGCCAACCATGAGCCCATCCCGGCAGGTCAACACCAGGAGTGCTCGGTTTACTAATCTCGTCAGGGACATCTGTGCGCACCGCTGTTGACTAAGTTCGCTTATATTTTGGCCGATTAAGGACTGGCTTTTATGAAATCTATTATCTCGACACCTCAGCTAGATGCTCGTTACCCAGATGCCCATCCCCTAGATGCTCGTCACCCAGATGCTCGTCACCCAGATGCTCGTTACCCAGTTTCGGCTAACGCCATAAAAGCGCCGATTTCTCCGACGTCAGCTCCGGCGTCAGCTCCGGCGTTGGTCCAGGCATTGGCCCAGGCATTGGGAAGTCTTTCAATCAATTTAGAAGATGAGCTCAATCGCTACCGTCGTCAGCGACAAGGGCAAGTGCCGCCTAAACCACAGCAAATGCGGATGAAAGTTCATAAAAAGCCAGTGGATCTGATCTCTATTCCGGCCAGACCCGTCAAGGCGCAGACGCTTTCTCCGTCAGCCACTTATAGCGTGCCGCAACCTAGCCCAAATCTGGCTGCTCCGCCACCGCCACCGCCCAACCCTTTCCTGCAAAACCAGGCCCGACGCGACACGTTATCTACCCTCTCATCGTCCACCGTTCCCCAGAGGAAAGAAGCCACCTTTGATAGGGATCAGGTGGGGCATTTGGCGGTCTCTGATGCACCAGGGCCAGAGGCTCAATCAAATCCGGCGCTGGTATCCACTCAGTCAGCCCCAGATGACTACTTAGCCTCTTCCGCCGAACTGATTAACAGCTTTGCTGAGGCTACCACCCCCGAACCCAAATCTCTCAAACGAAAGTCTCTAGTTGTTTGGCCAGATAGCCTGTCGAGTCCGCTAGGGATTGGGGCGCTAATGGTTGTTTTGATTGGTAGCGCAGGCTTTGGCTATGCGCTGACCAATCCTGGAGTGTTGGGCCAAATTCCTTTAGTTAGGCGACTGATGGCCCGCTCAGAGGCCACTCCGCCCGGAGTATCGGATGATCAGGCTGATTTATTTGGCAGCGATCCGCTTCAGGGAACTGGGCCTGACCTATCGGAGCGGGAATTTAGAGATTTAGATCTTGAGTCTCTCAGCACGCTAGAGGTTGAGCCTGGCGTGGTATCCCTTGCCCCAGGAGCACCGTCCGCCGAGGCTGCCAGCACGGCCACCACAACGACTAATCCAGAGACTGACCCTGACACTGAAACAGCCACAGCGACTCAGTCGGAACCCACGGCAGGCGCGTCAGTTGGTTCAGCCTCGACCCAAGCTACCAGACAGCAACGCTCCCAGAGCCCGGCCCAGCCCAGTCAGGCCCAGACGAGTTCACCCAGACAGGCGGCGGCTCAATCTAGGCCGTCGACTCCGGCAGCGCCGAGCCCCCAGCAGTCTTCACCGCCTGCGCAATCGACTCCGGCTCCTGCGGCAGCGACTTCAAATACTCCGAGTGCTACGGGCACTGCCTCGACGGAAACCGATCCAAATCAGGGAGGCTCGCACCATGTTGTAACCGACTTTACTGGAGACCAGTCTTTGCGCAATGCCCGTGAAGTCGTTGGCGATGCCTATCTGCACAACTACTCATCCGGTGCACGGATTCAACTGGGAACCTACGATACGCCCGAAGCGGCCCGGCAGCGGGCGGAAGAACTGCGCAATCAGGGGATTCCGGCGAGAGTTCAGGGTGAATAAGCCTAACGATTGTGTATTGTCGGTTTCCGATTGCACTGCAAATTCCGGATGTGGTTTAGATAAATTGATGCAGGCTTTGATACTACTCACCTCTGGTCGCCCCTGTTATGCTCTAAGCAGTAGGGCAAAACGTGCGGGAGAGACATGAATGGGTTTGCTTGATCGCATTGGCCGGTTGATTCGCGCCAATTTCAATAGTCTAGTCAGCGGTGCGGAAGATCCAGAGAAAATTCTGGAGCAGGCCGTGGCCGATATGCAGGACGATTTGATTGACCTGCGACAGTCTGTTGCTCAAGCGATCGCGACCCAGAAGCGAACCGAACGTCAGTATGCCCAAGCCAACAATCAGGCCAAGGAATGGTACGGTCGGGCCCAACTCGCGCTGCAAAAGGGAGAAGAGGGCATGGCTCGAGAGGCGCTGACCCGGCGCAAAGCCTATCTAGAGACGGCTACGGCCATGAAGGAGCAAATCGACCAGCAGCAAACTATTGTTACTAAGCTGAAAGAAAATATGCGAACCTTGGAGGCCAAACTGGCCGAGGCGCGCACCAAAAAAGATATGTATATCGCCCGGGCCAGATCGGCCCAAGCCTCTCAGCGAATTAATGAAATGATTGGGCAGGCGAGCAACAACAATGCGATCGCGGCCTTTGAGCGTATGGAAGAAAAAGTCAACGCTCTAGAAGCGCAGTCTGACGCGATCGCAGAGCTAAACGCTGACAGCCTAGAAGATCGTTTTACCGCCTTAGAATCAGGGGGCAGCATCGAAGACGAACTGGCCGCTATGCGTGCAGAATTGGCCCCTGGTAGTGAGCCACCTAATCTGCCGCCGGGCCAGGCGTAATTTGACGCTCAAACAGATTTTGGGCGCCTATTCTCATTCTATCAGTGTGTATGGGCAGGGCGTTTTGACAGAGTTTTTGGGCTAGATTGTCCTGAATAGAGGCTCCGGGGCTTGTTAAACGAACTAGACTCCATCTTTTAGTGCAGCAGCAATTGTCTGATTTAGGCCAGACTGCAAGCCAGTTTGCAACGGCTGTAGGCTCTAGCAACACTTGACGCGGCAGGCAAGCTGACTCAGGCGATGTAGCTTTTGTCAGATTGATTATCGCACCTGGTATCGCTGGAATAGATGACATAACAGGACTCTGACTTGCAGCCCGTCTGAACCTTTCGGCGGCCTGCGATAAAATCCAAAATTTTGTAGCGATTTAGGGCGCTGAGCTGGACTGATGAGCAATGCTTATAAATATTCAGGGCTGATTTTGAATGGTTATGACGCTAGCAAATAATCGCAGTTTTCAGATCTTTAAATGGGTTGGATTGGCATTGAGTTTGGTCGGAGTTGTCGCCTGCAGCGAAGCCATAGATTTAGGCCAAATCAGCCATTCCGCCTCCTCTGTGGTCTCTGAAGCGAGTATCCCACCGGGCGATGCCACCACTCATTTACTGTCTCAAACGGCAGAGGCGCTGGTGTTTACCCTCTGCTTTGAGTCAGCCACCTGGCGGCGTCCCTCAGTCGAGAATCAGCTCGCTCAGCTCGAAGCCATGCCGCGCTACGGCAGCGCGATTTACCAAGAGCCACTTAAGAGCGTTTTTGATGGCTTTGCGGCCTACGACGTGGTGAGCTTCACTAGTTATGGGTTAAGTGCCCGGCTGGAACCGCTGTACTTTTCGGGGTTAGGCACCGTTGAGGCAGACGTGCTGGGATGCTATGACGGGAATCAGC
>JBCDFX010000094.1:0-11519 GCA_039177155.1 Cyanobacteria bacterium P01_H01_bin.119 | reverse complement strand
GTAGCCCGGCTTTTGCTTTGGTTTTTGCTGGCTAGGCAGGCGCTTCTGAGCGATCGCGTCAACGGCTTCAGTCGCCTTTCGGGTATCTTGTCCGGTGGCGCTGCCCTGTTGGAGCTGGCGGATCACCTTGGCAATTTCGGATTTGGCATCGGCGATCGCCTGCTGGATGGCCGCTTCCTGCTGCTGCTGGAGCTCCCGTTCCCGAGCTTTTAGAAAGTCAGCTTTGCGGGCTACTTCCGTGTGGAGCTTTTCCGTCTCAGCCAGGAGTTGAGCCGCTTCGTCGGCTTTGGCCTCCTGCTGACGGCGCTGATTCTCTAGGCCGGCAATCACCTGGTTTACATCCTGCTGACCACCGCTGCTAACGTACTGCTGCGCCTGCGCCAAAACCGCCTCATCAAGACCGAGGCGACGGGCAATGGTTAGGGCATTAGAGCGACCCGGAATGCCCCACAGCAGCCGGTAAGTGGGGGAAAGGGACACATCGTCGAATTCCACTGAGGCATTTTCAAACCGCTTATCCTGGTACTTGAGCGCCTTTAACTCCCCAAAGTGGGTGGTGGCAACGGTTAACCGGGTCTGGCTGGCGAGGTACTGCAGAAGCGCGATCGCCAACGCGCTGCCCTCAGAGGGATCAGTGCCGGCACCGACCTCATCCAGCAGCACCAGGGCATTGGTCAGCGGGGTAGCGTACTCGTCAGGCTGGGGATAAATGGCCTCCAAAATCCGGCCGATCCGTTTGATATGGCCTGAAAAGGTGGATAGGCTTTGCTCAATAGATTGCTCATCGCCAATATCGGCCAGAATCTGCTCAAACCAAGGAATTTCTACCGGTTCGCGGGCCGGGATAAACATCCCCGCCTTTGCCATCAGTGCTGCGAGTCCCAGGGTTTTTAGGGTAACGGTTTTACCGCCCGTGTTTGGCCCTGTAATAGCTACAACCCGAGTGAGCGGATCAATCAATAAATCAATCGGCACCACCCCAGGTCCGTCCTCGTGCTGGGCCTGCCACACCAGCAGCGGGTGGCGCAGCTTTCTCAGGGTGGTCTGACTATCGCTGTCCACAAATCTGGGCGGATTGCCCTGGAGCCAGTTGCCGTAGCGAGCGCGGGCAGCAGCTAAATCTAACGTTGTCACCACCATCAGCAGGTGCTCAATATCGGGGAGACAGTCGGCAACTTTTCCCGTTAGGAAATAGCAGATTTTTTCAATTTCGGCCTGCTCCTGCCGCTGCAGTTGGCGCAGTTGGTTGCCCTGCTCAATCACAGACTGGGGTTCGATATAAAGCGTGGCTCCGCTGGTCGAACTGTCGTGGACAATGCCGGGGATAGCACCTTTTTGGGGCGCTTTGACAGGTAGCACAAAGCGATCGCTGCGCTGGGTGATAATGGTCTCCTGCAGCGCGCCGGACTGGCGCTGGATAATTTTTTGCAGCTTGCGATAGACCTGATCCCGGCCCTGCCTAAGCCGGGTGCGAATAGTCCCCAGTTTGGCGCTGGCCCGATCGGTTACATCACCATTGTCGTCAATGCAGTGATGGATCTCTTTTTCTAGGTCCGGATGGGTGCGCAAATCACTTACCAGCCCATTTAGAGCGGGTAAATCCTCCTGGGCATCGATGGCGCGTCGAATCTGCCGTCCACCATGGAGCGTATCGGCGATCGCCAGCAGTTCTGGTCCCGATAGCAGCCCTTGCCGCTCAGCCCGCTCCAGCGGCTCCCAAATGTCACGGATACCGCCAAAGCCCAATCCGCTGGGCAGCCGAGTCTCTAACTCTGCCATTTCGCGGGTTTGGGTCAGTAGGGTTTCACTGCCGCCTCGATCATCCGGCAGCTTTAACTGTTCACAAGCGATCGCTCCAATCTTGGTTGATGCAAAGGTTGCCAGGTGCTGACAGAGCCGAGGCCATTCCAGCAGGTTTAGGGTTTCCGATTGGATCAAGGCAGGTTCTCAACAGGGGTGAAATGATTTAGAGCGTCTCTAAAAAACTATGCAAAGCGTACGAGCAAAATTTTTGTGGCAATGGGAGCATCCGGCTCGCAGCCTCCTAATCTTGACCAGTTAATCCTAATTAAGAAAATTGCCCACTTATCTATATATGATTCAGCGTACTCCTTTAGAAAAGCTTAAGCTCTAAACCTCTATTTTTTCAGTATATAGCTTTGGTCAGATTGCGTACTCTACCCAGTGTCACTGGCGTCGCTGGCGCAGCAGCAACCTGACCAAAGCCTTGTCCTAATCGTCTCTTCAGCTACTATGGCGTTGGCCAAATTACCCACGGCATCGAGTTCTGCAAATGGCCATCTTCCCAGCAATCCAGTGCTGACGAGAACCTTGCTCTAACCGGGGCGCTAGCGTAATCTAGGCGAACGTCGATTGATCGCCGCTGGCAAGGCGTTGCTAAATACTTCTTACGGGCAGCCTAGCGATCTTCATGGTTTTGCACGGCAGCTTAGCGATACGGTGACTTGTAAGACTGGTGACTTGTAAAACCGGTGACTTGTAGAATCGGTGACTTGTAAAAACCCGTAACCTAGCGATGAATTAACAGAGCTTTTATCGAATCACCTGCATCCAATCACTGGGAAGATTCCAAACTTGACGGTGAATTGACAGAGTTTTCATCGAAATGACACATAACTATCCCGCTCTTGCCCAAAAACCACTGATAGATTAAGTGAGTGGGGATGCATATAACCGCCGCGATCAATCAACGCCGACTGGGTTTAAGTCAATATGACTAAGTTTTCCCTAAAGAGAGGGATTGCCCGTCTCTCTAGCAAATTGCCGCTGGGCACGGTCTTAGTGCTGTCTTTTTTGCTGCAGGTGTCGGCGGTAGTAGGGCTAACGGCCTGGCTGTCGTTTCGTAACGGTCAGCGAGCGGTGCGTGATTTGGGCAACCAGCTAGGGCAAGAGGTCTCGGCCCGCATTGAGGAGCATGTGTCAGCCTATCTGATTCAGACCCAGTGGCTGCAGGATAACAGCGCCAGTGCGATCGCGGCTGGCGATTTATCCCTCGATGATTTGGAGGCTTTAGAGCGCCACTTTTGGCACCAGCTCAATGCGGCTCAAGGCCTCACCAGCGTTTATTTTGGCGGGGAAGACGGCAGATTTGTCGGCGTCCAGCGGCGACAGGATGGCACTAACGTTTCCTGGCTGATGAGCGCCGATCAGATTCCTAACCGCACCACTTACCGGCTTAACAGTCAGGGGCGACGACAATCAGCCCTCAGCCAGCAGGACTACGATCCGCGATTTCGTCCCTGGTACCTAACTGCTGTGAGTGCAGGCCAGCGTACCTGGAGCCCAATCTATCAGTTTGCCTCTCAAGATTATGACGTGTTGGGCATTACGCCTGCCCTGCCGCTGTACGATCAGCAGGGCGACCTCGAAGGGGTGCTAGCCATTGATATGACCCTGACGCAAATTAGCGACTTTTTGGCTCAGCTTGCCATCGGCAAGACTGGACAGGCCTTTGTGATTGAGCGGGATGGGTCAGTTGTTGCCAGCTCTTCTCAGGAAGCACCTTTTATTACCGAGGGCGATCAACAAAAGCGCCTACAGGCGATCGCCAGCGATCAGCCCTTAATCAAACGCACGGTGCTTCAGATGCTGCGGGAGTATGGCAGCCTGGACGATATTCGCAGGGAGTTTCAGTTCATCTATCTGTTAGACGGCACCGCTCAGATTGTTCGAGTCTCACCCTACGAAGACAGCAGCGGTATAGACTGGCTGATTGTCACGGTTATTCCAGAGACTGACTTTATTGAGCAAATTGCCATTAACAACCGCTATACCTTGATGTGGTGCGCGATCGCCTTTGTATTGGCCAGTTGGATTGCCATTTACACTGCCCGGTGGATTACTCGCCCCATGCAGCGCCTTAATACCGCAGCGAAACGACTGGCCGTTGGAGATTGGGAACAGCCCTTGCCTTGGGGACGGTTTCAAGAGATTGACGAGCTAGCGGCATCCTTTGAGCGCATGAGCAGTCAACTGCAGCAGTCTTTTCAATCTTTGGAGCGCAAAAACTCTGAGCTAGAGCACCTAGATAAGCTCAAAGATGAGTTTTTGGCTAACACTTCCCACGAGCTGCGAACTCCGCTTAACGGCATTATTGGCATTGCTGAGTCGCTAATGGATGGGGCAACGGGCCGGCTTCCGCCCCTAACCGTTGCAAATCTGACCATGATTGTCACCAGCGGGCGCCGTCTGGCAACCTTGGTTAACGATATCCTCGATCTCTCAAAGCTGCGACATCATACCATTGAGCTACACCAAAAGCCCGTCGGCATCCGTGAGGTTGCCGAGGTGGTGATTGCGCTGAACCGCCCCGCCGCAAATCAAAAGTCTTTGCAGCTGATCAATGCCGTCTCTCCCCATTTGCCTCTCGCCTACGGGGATGAGGGACGGCTCCAGCAGATTTTGCACAATTTGGTGGGCAACGCCGTTAAATTTACTGAGACAGGAATGGTCGGTATCTCTGCTCAGATTTTTGGCCATCTGAATCGAGACGGCCCGCCTCAGCCTTTGGGCATTAAGCTGCCCGGCAGCCGCCTTACCGGGACGCACCTAGCCGTGACGGTTTCTGACACCGGAATCGGCATTGGAGAAGAGCAGCTAAACCATATTTTTGAATCCTTTGAGCAGGGAGATGGCTCCACCAGCCGCAGCCACGGCGGCACCGGTTTGGGGCTGACCATTACCCAAAAGCTGGTGGAGCTGCACGGGGGAGCGCTGCACGTCTCATCGACCTTGGGCATTGGCTCCCAATTTACCTTTACACTGCCTATTGCTGCTGAAGGACAAGATTTACCGCGATCGCCAGTTACCGCCTCGCCCCATCTGCATCCGGTGCAGGTAAGTGAACCCAAGGTCTCTATCGATACCCGGCAGGTGAGTTCTAACAACCCATCCCAGCCCATGGAGGCAGTTTTGGGTAATTCGGCGGCGCTGGCTCCGCAGAATATGCAAATTCTGGTGGTGGATGACGAACCCATTAACCGTCAGGTGATTGCCAACCATCTATTAATTTGTCGCTATGGCGTTGCTCAAGCTGCCAATGGCCCTGAGGCGCTGGCTATGCTGGAGGCCGGCCTGCGCCCGGATCTGCTGCTGCTGGATGTGATGATGCCTAAGATGACGGGCTACGAGGTGTGCCGCTCTATTCGCCGCACCTTTCCAGCTCACGAATTGCCCATTGTGATGCTAACGGCCAAAAATCAAGTCGCCGATTTAGTCGAAGGACTAAGCGCCGGGGCCAATGACTACCTGACCAAGCCCGTTTCTAAAGATGAGTTGATTGCTCGCATTAAGACCCACGTACAGCTCTCCAAAATCAATCTGGCCTACAGTCGATTTGTGCCCCAAGAGTTTTTGCAGTTTTTGCAGAAAGAGAGCATTGTCGATGTGCATCTCGGCGATCAGGTGGAAAAGAGCATGTCAGTGGTTTTTGCCGATATTCTAGATTTCACCAGCCTGTCAGAGCAGATGACGCCGGAGGAAAACTTCTGCTTTATTAATGCCTTTTTGTCCCGTATGGAGCCTGCGATCGCTAACCACCACGGCTTTATCGATAAATATATCGGCGATGCAATTATGGCGCTATTTAGCGGTCACGGCGATCGCAGCAGCGCCGATGATGCCCTGCAGGCTGCCCTCGCCATGCTCGAACGGCTGCGGCAGTATAACCAGCACCGAACCGCCGAAGGGCTATCGCCGATTCAACTGGGCATTGGCATCAACACAGGCAGTATGATGCTGGGCACAGTGGGCGGCAAGAACCGGATGGATGGCACCGTGATTAGCGATACGGTCAATGTAGCCGCCCGGATTGAGCGCATGACCCGTCAGTTCAACGTTAATCTGCTGATTTCTGATCAGACCTTTTTCCAACTGCAGGACGCCAACCGCTACGCTATGCGGGTGATTGATCGGGTTCAAGCTAAGGGCAAGCAAAAGTTTATTAGTGTCTATGAGGTGTTTGATGCCGATGACCCCGAGCAGCGGGCCAAAAAGCTAATAACCAAGACCGATTTTGAGAACGCCCTGCTGAGCTACTATCGACGCGACTATGCCACGGCGCTTTCAGGGTTTCAGCTTTGTCTGGCCAAACATCCCGAAGACGTTGTAGCCCAAATTTATCTTGAAAAGTGCCGTCAGTTTTGCCTAGGAGGATAAGCCTACGCTACCCAGTGACCTGTTAATTTACCGGCCGTCAGGGGAAGCGGTTGTCCCCAAGCGGCTGGCCATCGACGGAGACTACGGCGCGATCGCCGCCGACTATATTGCCCTATTCAAAAGCTGCGTAGGCCAACCCCAGGGCACCCTCGACCAAAAGCTGCAAGATCTAGAAGGAGACGATACCGACTATCGCATCCGCCGTGGCTTGGCCCATATTCTACGCAATAGTTTTAGCACCTTTGAGATTGTTAGCCCTCTCGAACCGGCTGCATTGCGTCAGCGCGTCTTTGCCCAGGCCGCAAAAGCTGCGCCCGCTCCAACAGTGGCCCAGCATCATCTAGACCGCCTAGCCCAGCAGCTTACCCAGGAGCTAGACAAACCTGTCGAAGCGAGCCATATTCGCCAGGGACTCTATGCCGATTTGCAAGAGAACCGCATCCTCACAGCCTTCGATTCGCCGACGCCAGAGGCGCTGCTACATCGCTACAATTTGTCCCAAGTGCAGGGCATCTTCTACAAGGCCAGCCATATTCAGCTCAATTTGCATCGCAACGATCCAGGCGAATATAAGCTGATGTTTCGCTACTTAAAGCTGTTCCGGCTGATTGCCTATATTGAAGGCGACGCCGACCAGGGGTTTACGATTACCATCGATGGCCCCACCAGCCTATTTAAGCCCAGCACCCGATACGGCGTGGATATTGCCAAGCTGATTCCCGCCATTCTTCACGTCACTCGTTGGACCCTCACCGCGACCCTGCAAATTCGCAGCGGCTACGATAAAACAGTCACCCCACGCCAGTTTGCGCTGACCTCAGACTGCGGTTTGGTCACCCACTATCCTCCTGGCAAAGCCTACGACAGCATGATAGAAGCCGCCTTTGCAGAGCGCTGGGCCAAGCTTAAAACAGACTGGCGGCTAGAGCGCGAGGTGGATTTAATTCCAATTCCCGGTAGCGTTATGATTCCCGACTTTCGGCTGGTGCACCCCGATGGCCGGGTTTATTTGCTCGAAATTGTCGGCTATTGGCGACCGGAGTACTTGCGTAAGAAGTTTTCCCAAGTGCGGCAGGCGGCTCGCAGTGATTTGATCCTGGCCATTTCAGAGCGATTGAACCTTGAAAAAGCAGGCGTTGATTTGCGGCAAACCCCGACACCTTTGGTTTGGTTCAAAGATAAACTCCAGCCTAAAGCCGTACTGGCTATGCTGGAGTGATTAGGATTTCAGTGGGTTTTCATCGTCTCCATATCCCTATAATGTGGGAGTTATCGGGACGAAGAAACGGGGCACCCTAAGCCCGTTAGCGCTCCGACTTCAACCCCATTAGCGCAACACAAGTCTCCTGGGAATGGCCCAGCTACGGCGAGAATGATATGAGTACGGTCTTGATTGTGGATGATAGCTCTACCCTACGGGAGATGATTTCCGGTCTCCTGATCAAGGCGGGAATGAATGTTACTGAAGCAAAAGACGGGGTTGAGGCTAAAGAAAAGATTCAGGCTAGTCCGCCCGACCTGGTCGTCATGGATATTGTGATGCCCAATATGAACGGCTACGATCTTTGCCGCTGGGTCAAAAATAATCCGGGTACCGAAGCTATTCCAGTTGTCATTTGCTCGTCAAAGGGTGAAGAATTCGATCGCTACTGGGGTATGCGCCAAGGCGCCGATGCCTACATTGCTAAGCCCTTTCGCCCAACTGAAATGGTGGAAACCGTTAAGCAGCTGCTGCGCAGCAAAGCTTAGGCTAGGACAAGAGGGCGGTTGGGACTTCATTGCTAGGGATTGCCTGGAGACATTTTGCTTTTCCCAACCCCCATTGACCAGGATGAACTGCTATCTGACTTCGCGGAAGGGGTGATTTGTTAAAAGATGGTGCCGTCGCTGTCTATCTGTAGCGGAGGAAGTCCCTGGCGTCGCTGTTTGGCCAATTGCCGCCCCGCGCTCCAGGTTCCCCCCTGCAAGACTTTGACCAGGGGAAAGGCTTCTGGAGTGAGATTGAGCGTTTGACGGATCACTAGGGCAATGCGATCTAGCAGAGAAATGGTTAGCGCCCGCCATTCTACGATAATAGGCGAACCCGGAAGATGGATTTGGGTCAGCAGTTCTGGGGCTTTGGGACGCAATAGCTCAGTGTCTATGCAGAGACCGCCGTTGCGGTATTCTGCCAGCCCCGTCAGTTGGTCTAGGTCAGTAATTGTGAGGCCAAGGGTTTGTAAGGGTTCTAACAAAGAGTAGGTCAGCCATTGAGACAGTTTATGAAAAGGGACAAGCTGAGCGCCTAGGCCAGCATCAGGCAGTTGAGGGTGATACCAGACATCGCCCAAATTGGTCTCTGCGATCGCCTGTCGTCCAGGCCAGATGCTGCCCATCCCCTGCAGTACGGCCTGTAAAATTTTAGGGGCAGAGAGTTTTCCGGCGATCGCCTGTCCTAATAGATAATCCACAAGATGGCCGGGACGAGGCAGCTCGTCTCCAAAGTAAACCGGGTTAGCCCGTAGGGCATGGCCGAGCTGTTGTAGTAGCGCCACGCGCCCCGAGAGCCCAACCAGTGGATTATCAGCCTCGACTTGGAAATGAGCCGCTAGCATTGCTTCATTCAGTTTAATCAAACCAGTCGCATCGGCTCGCCAAGGGGATTGGCTATCACTGGAGAAAAGCCCCTCTCGAAAGCTGTGAAAACTGGCAATTGCTAGCCCCTCTGAGCGACTAAACTGAATGCCAGTGCCGGGTTCGACGTACCGCCAGCGATCGCCTGCCCCGGCATCTAGCAGCACACTGGTAATCGCCAAGTCAAACTGCGTACGAGCGGTTTCTAAGGGTGACCAGTCGGCAAACTCACCCGCGAACTGGGTTAACCGGGATGTTCCGTCTACTTCAAAGTGTCGCCAGCGGGAATGAAACGGCACCGCTAAATCTGGATAGGCCGAGCGAATCACCGTCAGCACGAACTCAGCGGTAGCCGGCAACTGAGCCAAATCCACTTCAAAATAAGCTAACTCTCCCCGACAGCCTAGGTCAAATAGAATCTCAGCGCGATCGCGGATAGCCTGCGGACTCTGCAAGTAGGCGATCGCCGCCTGCTCTACGACATTGGGATAGGGCATAGCACTATGCGCAAGCTTGCTTAGCCCATGCTGACTGCACCAGGGTTGACAAAATCTCTCCGCTCAAAGGTTTAACTAAGAAGCCATCAATACCGGAATAATCTTCTTCGTGAAGCCAACTCGGACTGTGGGAGTCTGTGAGAGCCACAATCGTGACCCCAACCTTTTGAATCGCCTGCCGCAGGCAATGCACAGAGGTTTCAGCCCAGCCCGGATGATTTCCAGCCAAGATTATCAAATAGGGCGTATCCTCTCCGGCCCGGCTAATGGCTTGCTCCATCGACTCGGCGACAAAAACCGTGCATCGCAACCGTTCCAGCACAGACTGCACAACTTTGATGTCGTTATACTGCTGATTGAGCAGAAGAATATACCCTTGAGAAGCTGTCATAGGTACTAGATGCGCTGAGCATCTCGAATATTCACCAAACGGATGGAGGGGTATGGACGTAAATATGCTTTAAAGATGTTTAAACAAAAAGATTTGTAAACACTCGAAATAGCTTAAAAAGAATGCAAATTTGCTATTCTCCAGCCCCATAATAAGGCGATGTAAATCCATTAGGGGCAAGCTATTTATTTTTTTAAACTCAATTTTTCTAAACTCAAACCAACCTTCAAGAACTGAACAGCAATCCTTCAAAGGACGCAGCCGTCGGCTCTCGTCGCGGTCAAATTTACTCGACCTGACCAATCACCTGGCTAATCTATAGAGCAGCAATGAACACTACGATTTAATCTGCGTCTAGATCTGTACAAGGTTCTAATTTGTACCCAGTTCGTATCTGAGAAAACTTAATAAACAGCAGAATTGTGCGTTCCTATGAAGGTCTTTACGTTAAACGCTCGTATCCCCAAAACACCAAAAATAGACCGAATTCTTTTAGGATTGCTGGGATTGATCCTGGCGCTAGGATTATGGGCCTGTGAGCAAATTTCCCAGGAGTTCACCCTAGTGGTGACAGACTATGAGGCGATCGCAGATGTTACTTACGTCTGGCAGGTAGAATATGCCGAAAGCTTTGACATTGAACGCACTATTCGTCGAGAGACCTTTGCCTCCACCACCTTAACGAACCGCAATGGCGTTGAACCTGAAGAAGCTGTTACCGGGCCAGACGACAAAGGACTTTGGTGGCCAGCGCTGCCCCCTCGCCCAACGGTCGATGATTTAGAACTGCGGCAAAAAAAAGAACGGGAAGACCGTACCGATCCGACCTTACTCAAGCAAGTGGACTATACCGTGCTGTTTGAGCAGGACGGTACTTCCAGGAGAGTCCCGACTAGCCACGCCGTTTATCGCAAGCTGGTAAAAGCCTACGGCGGCGATCGCCCCCTGAAGCTAACGTTTGCACCAGGGCAGAGCTTCGTTATGGATGCGGCAACTGTAGAGGGAACCGACTAATTTAGTCGGCAAGACTTTAAGCGACAAGGCAATAAAGGCGTCGAAGATCTATAGGATGCAGCCCTACTGTTTCGCAAAAATGCTCCCATAGACGCCTACTTTCAGACCATTGCCGTGATTCGTCAATTAGCGCCCTAGAATAGCCGTTCTGAGCTATCGCTTTAAATATATTTTCAGCAAGGACAGTTTGATACACCGGAATTGACGTTTGATACGCTGTATAAATTGCTAAAGGCGGTAGGAACAGTCAACTTGAGCACGCCATGATTAGGCTTAGCATTTGCTCCCTCCGTCTATAAGTGTGTGGCTTAGGAGGTCGATCGCAGATGAGGCGCACGACACTATGGCTGGCGCTAGCCATGGCATTGGGAATTCCCCTAGCCTATTCGCCAGGAGCACTTGGGAGCCGTCAATCCCTGTATCAATCAATTTCTAGTCTTGCGCTTAGCACAAACCAATCAGAGCAGCCCAATTATCAGCCTGCCTTAGCTACCGCCACTACCAGCCCTGAAGCCGCTAATCTCAATGACTCCCTATGGTCTGGCAATCTTCTGAAGACGCCCCGTCTGCTATCTTCAGGGCACCGGAGGCTTGAGCCACAGTCGATCGCATCGCCGTCCCTCAAATCTTCCGAGACAGCCCAGGCAGACAGCCGTCAAGCAGAGGCCAATCGACTACTCCAGACCGGACTACAACAGTATCAATCCAGTCAGTTTCGGGCTGCTATTGCATCATGGGAGCAGGCTCTGGCACTGTACCGCGATATTGGTCATCGCGCTGGAGAGAGCCTAGCGCTCAATAACTTAGGCGTTGTTTATAACGCTCTC
>JBCDFX010000093.1:0-11521 GCA_039177155.1 Cyanobacteria bacterium P01_H01_bin.119 | reverse complement strand
GACCCGGCTGCTTAGCCCCTTTATGCAATTTCAGGGTCGAGGGGTACCGATACCTGATTCCAGGTAATATCCTTCATCTGGGCCGACGCCTGACGGAGAGATAGCTCCCAATGTTTGCGCATCTGAATCAGGTAGGGATCCCCTGCCTCAAACTTGGCTCGATGGGATACCGCAAACGTATCACTCTGATACATCACCAATTTAATCGGCGGCCCAACTGAAATATTTGATCGCATCGTGGAATCAATAGAGAGCAGGGCACACTTGGCGATCGCTTCCAAATCCGCATTCACCTGTACCGTGCGATCCAAAATGGGCTTGCCGTACTTAGTCTCGCCAATTTGTAAAAAAGGCGTCTCCGGCGTCGCCTGTATACAATTTCCCTGGCTGTAAATGAGATATAGGGCCGGTTCTTCTCCTTTAACCTGCCCTCCCAGCAAAAAGCTGCACTGAAAGTCTACGTTGTCTTTTTCGAGCCAGACCCGATCTTGCTCTTGGAGGCGGCGAATCTGCTGTCCCACGTAGCGGGCCACATCATGCAGCGTTGGCAACGTGTAGAGGCTGTCACCCTCTGCCATCTTGATATCTTGATTGATGGCGTGCATCACCGCTTGAGTAATGGACAAATTGCCTGCTGTGCACAGAATCAGCACGCGATCGCCCGGCAGAACAAATTCAAATAGCTTGTTGTAAGAGGAAATATAGTCCACCCCAGCGTTGGTGCGAGAATCCGCCGCCAGCACCACCCCTTGCTCTACCAAAATCCCTAAGCAGTACGTCACCTGTCTTCTCCTGATACGACCTTGAAATATTAGACTCGGCGCTGCCAGCAGTTGGGTCAGCACATATAGCTTTGGTCAGATTGCTTACTGCACCCAGTGTCGCTGGAGTCGTTGGCACAGGAAGAATCTGACTCGCAACCCGCCCAAACCCTCTAGCGGGTTGCCATACTTGCCCACAACCTAAAAGCAAAACCACTAAAAAGGGTGCTGAGTTAACCCTCAGCACCCCTTACCTAACCCAATGCTTGCCAGCCTAATTTGCCTTGATCGCCCTATCACTACTGTCCAGTATTTTTGCTAGACGTTTGAATATAGAGAATCAGCAAAAACACCGTCGGGATAAATACAAATAAAACGCTGGCTACGAAGCCCAAATTGTTAACTTCCATCGTTCAACCACCTCTCTACTCTCAAATAAGCTCGCATCGCCCAACCAGTGAATAGAATATCACTCAGGTGCACAGGCAGGCTGGTCAGAATGGTGCCGAAATCAGCCCAGAGCCCCTCTGGAATAAACCCAAACTTCTAGGCCGTTTTGGCCTGCGCTTTCTGAGATTTTTTCTTCTTGCTAGGTTTGGTAAGTACAGTTGCCGGGCCGTTCACCAGGGTTTGACAGGCCAATCGGCAGTTGTCAGGTCGGCGGCGCAGGCGCTTTTGCTCAACCGCCGTTTTGGGAGAGAGGTTCTCCATTCCAGACTCAATTTCAACAACGCAGGTTGCGCACTGACCGTATCCTCCGCAGTTCGCCATTTTCCCAATTAGCGTATAGAGATCAATTCCATTTTCCACGGCTTTGATTCTCAGATTAGAGCCGCCGGCAACGATGATTTCCTTATTTTCTTTAGGAAACTTAACAGTACTCATAAAATATAACCTCCTGATCGAGTTGGGTCAGTGTTTGGCACCTAACGCTTATTTGTGCTGCTACACACCAGTATGGCAATCTGGTCAAGCTTTTGGTAAATTTCCTCACTTGGAAAATCGCTCAATAAACGCTTGCGCCAAGCGTTAAGACTAGTTAAACTTCTTAATACATTTTCATTTTTACACTGTTGACGCAAAAATCATAAGCAATTGGCTAGAGGCGCAGTTGCGCTCTGATGAACAAATTGCTTGTGCTTTGACGTCTAATCGTTTCTGGAAGCATGCCGAATCTGGTAGGCTTGTCAGTATTTAACACCTTATTGCATAAGGCAGACGGTAATTGTTGAACCCTAATCGAGGAGGAGCGTAGTCAATGGGACTACCGTGGTACCGAGTCCATACGGTCGTGCTCAACGACCCGGGCCGATTGATTTCTGTGCACCTAATGCACACAGCCCTAGTGGCAGGCTGGGCTGGCTCTATGGCGCTATTTGAGCTAGCGACATTTGATCCGAGTGATCCTGTATTGAATCCCATGTGGCGTCAGGGGATGTTCGTGCTCCCCTTTATGGCGCGACTGGGCGTGACAGAATCTTGGGGAGGTTGGAGTCTTTCTGGTGCCCCGGCGGTTAATCCAGGTTTCTGGAGCTTTGAAGGAGTAGCGGCGGCTCATATTGTGCTGTCTGGGCTGCTGTTTCTGGCGGCTTGCTGGCACTGGGTTTACTGGGACTTAGATCTATTTCGGGACCCTCGTACCGGGGAGCCTGCTCTAGATTTACCCAAAATGTTTGGCATCCACCTTTTCTTGGCTGGGCTTCTGTGCTTTGGCTTCGGTGCTTTTCATCTGACCGGGCTCTGGGGGCCTGGTATGTGGGTGTCGGATCCCTACGGAATTACCGGACATGTTCAACCTGTGGCACCTGAGTGGGGACCAGCCGGATTTAACCCTTTTAATCCAGGCGGTGTCGTAGCCCACCATATTGCTGCAGGCATTGTTGGCATTATTGCAGGTCTGTTTCACCTAACGGTGCGACCACCCCAGCGGCTATACAAGGCACTGCGGATGGGTAATATCGAAACCGTTCTCTCTAGCAGTATTGCAGCCGTATTTTTTGCGGCTTTTATTGTTGCTGGAACCATGTGGTATGGCAGTGCAACAACGCCCATTGAACTGTTTGGTCCTACTCGCTACCAGTGGGATAGTAGTTACTTCTCCCAGGAAATTGAGCGTCGCGTTCAGGCTGACTTAGCGTCTGGTCTTTCGCAACAAGAAGCTTGGGAAAATGTCCCTGAGAAGCTGGCGTTTTACGACTACATCGGCAACAATCCGGCTAAAGGCGGTTTATTCCGCGTTGGTCCTATGGACAGCGGCGACGGAATTGCAACTGAATGGCTAGGGCATCCCGTGTTCGAAGACGGAGAGGGTCGTGTATTGACCGTTCGCCGTTTGCCCAATTTCTTTGAAACTTTCCCGGTAGTTTTAGTTGATCAGGAAGGTATTGTTCGGGCAGATATTCCGTTCCGTCGTGCTGAGTCTAAGTACAGTTTTGAGCAGACTGGCGTTACAGTTAGCTTTTACGGCGGTGAGCTAGACGGTAAGACGTTTTCTGACCCTGCTAAGGTGAAGCGGTACGCCCGTAAAGCTCAGTTGGGTGAGCCCTTTAATTTCGACCGCGAAACCCTGGACTCAGACGGTGTATTCCGCTCTAGCCCTCGGGGGTGGTTCACATACGGCCATGCCGTGTTTGCCCTGCTGTTTTTCTTTGGTCATATCTGGCATGGTTCTCGGACGCTGTTCCGCGATGTGTTTGCAGGTATTGACCCAGACTTGTCTGAGGACCAGGTCGAGTGGGGTTTCTATCAGAAGGTGGGTGATAAATCTACCCGTGCGGCGAAAAACGCGTAGCTCGGTTGAATTGATGTTGAATTAGTCGAGCTCCTTAAATTCATTTGATTTGAACTCATGTTAACGGTGCTGCTCTCAGCAGCACCGTTTTTTTGTTGGTTTGGCTGATAAACTACCGCAGCTCTATCCAGCTTGCTTGCAGCATCAGGCATCGCTGATCTCCCTCGGCCTACTAGGGGCTGTCATCATTTAGCGGTCAAGTCTTTATGCGGAATGCGTTTCAGCCCCTAGTTTATTGTGCGGGGCGGGCGCGGTAATGCTTGTACCGGAAATATTTTGGTTTTAATTGATGGCGCGCCCTAGGGCAAGCTGATTTCTGTTCAATCGAACTAACAATTGCTCTAGTGACAATTGCTCTAGTGACAATCGCTCTAGTGACAATCGCTCTAGTGACAATCGCTTTAGATTGATTGTGTGGTCAACCCTGATGGAAGGGATTAACGGTATGATAAGAGTGTAGGGTTATTGTGGATAACAGTAGATATGGAAGCAGTTGCTTACATCCTTATTTTTGCCTGTGTCATTGGCACACTCTTCTTCGCGATCGCTTTTCGTGAGCCTCCCCGGATCAGTAAAGACTAATTCAATCTTTGAATTTAAAGCGCTCGGAGTTGACGGGCGCTTTTTAGCACTCACTCCAAATCAGTTAGTTTTAGATGAGTGTGGTCGCTTTAAGCCGGTCTTCAACCGTCATTTATTATTTTGAGAAGGTCGACACAGCTTTCGATTAAGAAAATTTAGGGTTAACTTGTACATTTGGTATTTATATTGATGGTTTGCAGTAATATTTTTTGACTGGGCTATGGCTACCGTAGTGCAACGGTCGCTTAAATCGTCTAGCCCAGGTATGTGATTACACTGTCAGGCAAACTAGAGTCCGAGTTATGCATTGCCCTTTTTGTCAGCATTCCGATAATCGCGTTTTAGAGTCGCGTTCAGCCGAGGCGGGGCGAAGCATTCGGAGGCGTCGGGAATGTCTGCGATGCCAGCAGCGTTTTACGACCTACGAGCGGATTGAATACATTCCGATGACCGTCATTAAGCAAAACGGCGATCGCGAACCCTTTGAGCGCGATAAAATTTTAAATGGCGTTTTACGCGCCTCTGAAAAGACCAATCTATCTCGTATTGTTCTAGATTCGATTGTAGATGAGGTTGAGTCTAGTCTTCAGCAGCAGGCATCTCGTGAGGTGACCAGCGCAACGATCGGTGATTTGGTGCTTGGCTATCTTCGTCCTCACAGCGAGGTGGCCTATTTACGATTTGCGTCGATACATAAACGCTTCCAAGACGTTCAAGACTTTGCTAAAGCCTTGAATTATTTACAGCATAAGGATGCTGCTGAAGCTGAAGCGGCCACCAAAACCGTTGCGATCGCGTCAACTTAGTCGAGTTCTTCGAATCGCATTTTTGGCCCACGTATCAGTTTATCTGGCCAGATGAACTGGGGTGGTTAAGTCGGAGAGTCTGGCTGTTAGGTAAATCAGTTCGTCCATTTAAGCTTCGGCCAGATATAGACTAGATGCGGGCGAGCGTAATACTGGCAGAGTTTTACCAAGTCACAAATTTGGATTACTTTAAAGATTCGACTATAATCGTTAGTCTGGTAGACGACCCAACGTTATCAAAAACAAATCTATTTTGTAGCGTTAAGTACATTTTTGCGGTTTCTTGGGGCAGGTACTGCGTCTAGCGGCTGTAAATAGCCTGCTGTCAGCATTGATCAACCCAGATTCAGTGTGCAAGCGAGGAGATTCACAACACATTACGGAGACAACAGTAGGACACAGCTAGTATGGTCAATCAAGAAACGAAAGATATTGATATTGGTTTTACACACGAAGATTTTGCAGCCCTTTTAGACCAGTATGACTACCACTTTAGCCCCGGTGATATTGTGGCGGGTACGGTATTTAGTCTGGAGCCTCGGGGCGCCTTGATTGACATTGGCGCGAAAACTGCTGCCTACATTCCGATTCAAGAAATGTCGATTAACCGGGTTGACAATCCGGATGAGGTCTTGCGGTCTAATGAAACTCGCGAATTTTTTATCTTGACTGATGAAAATGAAGACGGTCAGCTCACCCTCTCTATTCGGCGCATCGAGTATATGAGAGCTTGGGAGCGCGTCCGCCAGCTTCAAGAAGAAGACGCCACAGTGCGCTCTGGGGTTTTTGCCACTAACCGAGGCGGCGCTCTGGTGCGAATTGAGGGGCTGCGTGGGTTTATTCCGGGTTCCCATATCAGCACCCGCAAGCCCAAGGAAGACTTAGTTGGGGAAGATCTGCCGCTGAAGTTTTTAGAAGTTGATGAAGAGCGCAATCGTTTGGTTTTGAGCCATCGTCGAGCGCTGGTTGAGCGGAAGATGAATCGTCTGGAAGTCGGTGAAGTGGTGATTGGCAATGTCCGGGGTCTAAAGCCCTACGGTGCCTTTATCGATATCGGTGGCGTCAGTGGTCTGCTTCACATCTCTGAAATTTCCCATGACCATATCGACACGCCCCACAGCGTCTTTAACGTTAACGACGAAATTAAGGTCATGATTATTGACCTTGATGCTGAACGGGGCCGGATTTCTCTATCGACCAAACAGCTTGAACCAGAGCCTGGCGATATGGTTAAAAATCCTGATGTGGTTTTTGACAAAGCTGAAGAAATGGCTGAGAAATATCGTCAGCAAATGCTGCAGCAGTCTCAACCTGCTGATGAAGCCGCTGCGGGTGAGGGCGATGTGTCAGCCGCTGCGGGTGAACCCGCTCTTGCCGTCGAATAATTAGCGACGCGGTCGCTTGCGCGATCGCCTCTGAGTGCAATAAAAGGGGTAGGCTTACCGCCTGCCCCTTTTTATTTTTTGCTAAGAGTTACGCGAAAGGGTAAAAGATTTGGTTAATATCCGCTGCAATCGCCAACTATTTACAAACATTGAGGCCATTGTCTTTGATAAAGACGGTACCTTGGCCGATGCCATTCCCTACTTACGGACGCTGGCTCAGCGGCGATCGCGGCTTTTAGATGCCCAAGTTCCAGGGGTCGGAGAGCCGCTGCAACTGGCCTTTGGGCTTGAGAGGGATTGGCTAAACCCAGCTGGGCTGATGGCAGTAGGCAGTCGTCGCCAGAATGAAATTGCAGCAGCAGCCTATGTTGCTGAAACAGGCCGCAGTTGGGCTGAGTGTTTGGCAATGGTGGAAGCTGCCTTTCGAGAAGCTGACCTATCTGCTAAGGAGAAGGCCGGAATGACACCCCCGCTGCCGGGATGCCGAGAGATGCTTCAGAGCTTAGCCCAAGCAGGCATTAAAATCGCGATCGCCTCCGCAGATACCCTTGCCAACATTCAAGCCTTTGTGTCCCAGTATGAACTCACTTCACAAGTTGAGGCTATCGTTGGAGCCGACAGCAGACTACCGCAAAAGCCCGATCCGGCAATTGTGGCCTTTATCTGTCAGCGGTTGGGAACTGCCGCCACTACCACACTGGTCGTTGGCGATTCTGAGCTGGATCTGCAAATGGCAAAGCAGGCCCATGCGGCTGGCGCGATTGGCGTTCTGGGCAATCACCTACAGCCCATCCATCTGCCTAGTGCCGATGGGTATCTTCAATTCGTCAAGCAGCTTAAGATAGAAAGCTAAGCCTAAAGCCCACTAGCTCAATCTCCCTCCGCTTTAAATCAGGAATCATAAGGTAGGGTGATGGAGAGGTAAAATTACACCGCAATCAGAGAGGGTAATCCATTGTCTCGTCGATATCTATTTACGTCTGAGTCGGTTACTGAAGGACATCCAGACAAAATCTGCGACCAGATTTCAGATACGATTTTGGACGCGCTGCTCGCCCAAGACTCGAAAAGTCGTGTAGCGGCGGAAGTCGTTGTTAACACAGGCTTAGTCCTGATTACCGGAGAAATTTCTTCCACCGCTCAGGTCAACTACGTCAACCTAGCGCGTCAAAAAATAGCCGAAATTGGCTACACCGACCCCACCAATAATGGTTTTTCCGCCGATAGCTGCTCGGTCATGGTTGCCCTAGATGAGCAGTCCACGGACATTGCCCAAGGGGTTAACCAGGCTCAAGAGCAGCGAGAAGACACCAGTGAGTCAGCCCTCGACGCCATCGGTGCTGGTGACCAGGGAATTATGTTTGGGTTTGCCTGCGATGAGACCCCAGAGCTGATGCCGCTGCCAATTAGCCTGGCCCATCGGATTTCCCGGCAGCTTGCGGCAGTCCGCAAGTCCGGCGTGCTGCCCTATCTGCGCCCGGACGGCAAAACCCAAGTCACCGTGGCCTATGAGAACGGCAAGCCAGTCGGTATCGATACCGTTTTGCTCTCGACCCAGCATACGGCCACAATCGGCGACATCACTGAAGAAAAAGCAGTTCAGGACAGAATTAAACAAGATTTGTGGGGGCAGGTGGTTTTGCCCGTGTTTGCGGATATCGATATCCAACCCGGCACGACCACCCGATTTTTGGTTAACCCAACCGGAAAGTTTGTTATCGGTGGCCCCCAGGGAGACTCCGGCCTAACTGGGCGGAAAATCATTGTCGATACCTACGGCGGCTATTCCCGGCACGGGGGCGGGGCATTTTCTGGGAAAGATCCTACCAAAGTTGATCGCAGCGCAGCCTACGCCTGTCGCTATGTAGCTAAAAATATTGTGGCGGCTGGGCTGGCCGAAAAATGTGAGGTGCAGTTGAGCTACGCCATTGGCGTTGCCCGTCCGGTAAGCATTTTGGTGGAAACCTTTGGCACAGGTAAGGTAACTGACGATCAGCTTTTATCTCTGATTAAAGAGCATTTTGAGCTGCGACCAGCAGGCATTATTCAAGCCTTTAACCTACAGGCGATCGCAGCTGAACGGGGCGGACGGTTTTACCAAGATATTGCCGCCTATGGACATATGGGCCGCACAGATCTCGATATACCTTGGGAAAAAACCGACAAAGCAGAATTGCTGAAAGCATCTGTGCAGCAAACTGCGGCTGTTTCATAGGCTTAGCCTGTCCTAAAGGCCAGCCAAACCTAGAGCTGCAGTCCATAGCTCTGGTCAGATTACGTGCTTCGCCTAGTGTTGCTGGAGTCGCTGTTGTAGAAGCAATCTGACTCGCAACCCTGGCCGAGCCTCTCGGCAGGTTGCTATATATGTCAAGCCAAGAACAACAGTTCATTTATCTGCTGGGTTTAGGGAAACTGTACCACCAACAGATCACCCCTTCCGCGAAGTCCAGGACGGCGGTTCGTCCTGGTCGATGGGGTCTGGGGAAAGCGAAATTTCCCCAGGTACTCCTTAACAACGAAGCCCCAACCGTCGTCTTATCCCAGGCTTCGCTCGTATAGCGTTGACCAGATTGCGCGCTTCATCCAGATTGCTGGAGTCGCTGTTACAGAAGCAACCTGCCCCGCAGTCTCGTTCTAATCGTCCCTTCGGCCACTATATTTCTAAGGCTGGGGATAAGCCGATTGAGACTGCTGTTGCTGCTGCGAAGCAGCTTGCGGGTAAGCTTGCCCGTTGGTACCGTTAGACAAAGCTGAACCAAAAGTGGTGCGCGATCGCCACTGGCAGCAGCTAGGGGCCAGGGTAATTAAATCCTGAATATTGCGATACATGGTGCGGCAGATGTCGTCTAGGGGTAAATCATTGGGATCTGCCCCGAAAGGATTCTCAATTTCGATGCCGATCTCTTCAATCCCAAATACAGTAAAGCTAACCAACCCGGCAACCAGGGGCGTACTCCATCCCAAATCACTCACCATCTGAAACGGCAGCGCTAGGCAGTAAATCAACAAAAGCTGCTTGAGATGAATGGAGTAAGCCAGCGGGATAGGGGTTTTTAGAATACGTTCACAGCCGCCTAAAACATCCACCATGGCATCTAGCAGCGCCATCATTGCAGCAAGCTGATAGGCGTTGAGGTTGCCTTCCTCATGCTGATCTTGAAGATAGTCAGCAATCCAAAAGGCAATTTCCAACGGCGGATGGTTCATCGACTGGAGCTTTTGCCACTGGGCCGGACTAATTAATTCAGCCACCTCAGCATTGAGGGGTTCGCTCCGTAAATGAAGCTTAGTGGCGATCGCAAAGGCCACTAGCAGCTTTAGCGTATTGATCTTGGTCCGCTGGTCTGCCACCGACTTTTCAGTGATGGTCACCCAAATTTGCCGGGCCAGATTGCGCACCGTATTGACCAGCGTGCCCCAGAGGATTCGCCCCTCCCAAAAGCGTTGATAGGCTGTGTTTGTCCGAAACACCAGCAGTAGCCCCAGCACGACACTCGGCACCAGGCTGCTGAGAATTGGCAAAGACACCGACACGCCCAACTGATGTAGCGCCGTAATTAACCCGGCAAAGGCCGTACTGACCAGCACGCGCAGGGCGATCGCTTGCAGCACCGACTCCCGCACCCGAAACAACACCCGAAACCACTGGCTGCGCTTATGGCGCGCCAGATTTGTGGTTTGACTCTGCACGGCATCGATATGGGACTGCCGAAAGTTTTGAGCACCGGAGCGATCTGGGGCAGCAAGCTTTTTCACAACGTCCTCCGGTAGGTTAAAAATTCCCCATGGAAATTTTGAGCCGTCTATCCGCCGTTTACGCAGGCGAAACGCTATCTCATCTACGCCATATCATAACCAAACAGATTGGGATCGACTGCCTTCATTTCCACATCGGCTAGGCCGTACTCCGCCCACCGACGATCGACTTTGGCCGCAGTCTCCGGGTCAGGCGTAAGCGGATCGCTCCAGGGGCGATCGCTTTCTGGATAGATTTTGGTGGTTGCATCAATGCCCATCCGGCTGCCTAGCCCAGGTTTTTCAGTGGCAAAATCTAACTTGTCAAACGGACTGTCCGGCAAAATAAATACGTCCCGGGCCGGATCCATCTTTGAGGTCACCGCCCACATCACAGCGCGTGGATCGCGGATATTGATATCTTTATCGACCACAATGACAAACTTGGTGTAGCTAAACTGGGGCAGGGCGCTCCAAAACGCCAGGGCCGCTCGCCGCGCCTGCCCTGGATAGGCTTTGTCGATGGAGAGCACCGCCGCCTTGTAGCTCAGCCCTTCCATCGGCAAAAAGAAATCAATAATTTCCGGTACCTGCTGGCGCAAAATTGGCGTATAGATTCGGTTAAGCGCCAGAGCCATCATGGCGTCTTCTTTGGGCGGGCGACCGCTAAAGGTGGTTAAATAAACTGGATTTTTGCGGTGGGTGACGCAGTGGAAGCGAATGAGCGGCGCATCCTCTCGCACCGGGCCATAGTAGCCAATATGATCCCCTGCGGGCCCGTCGACAGCAACTTCCCCAGGGGTAATCGTTCCTTCTAAAACAAATTCGGACTGGGCCGGAACGTCTAGATTGACGGTTTTGCATTTGGCAAGCTGCACCCCTTCTCCAGCGTAAAGCCCGGCAAATAGCCACTCTGAGAGATCTAGCGGTAGAGGGGTAGCGGCAGCCAGAATCAGCAACGGATCGACACCGAGCGCGATCGCGACCTCTAGCTTTTGCCCGCGTTCAGCCGCTTTCCGCAGGTGGCGAGTAGCCCCCCGCACCGACAGCCACTGCACCGTCATAGTGTTTTTACTCTGCAGTTGCAGGCGGTAAACGCCAACGTTAGGCGTGCCGTTCTCAGGATCTTTGGTAATCATCAACCCTAGGGTAATCACTCGGCCTGCATCACCCGGATAGACTCGCAGCAGGGGCAGCTGATTTAGATCGACCTGGTCGTCTTTAAGCACCACCTGCTGACATTGGGGCAGTAAATCCCGACCCGGTTTAGCTTTGACCACATCAAACAGGGCTTTGCCCAATTCAACCGCCTGGGAAATCTTTTTGGGCGGACGAGGCTGATACAGCAGCGCTAGTTTATTGCCCAATGCCTCTAATTCGCGGGGCTCTGTCATATTTAAGGCCCAGCAGACCCGCTCTACCGTACCTAAGGTATGGATCGCGATAGGATAAGACGCACCG
>JBCDFX010000092.1:0-11559 GCA_039177155.1 Cyanobacteria bacterium P01_H01_bin.119 | reverse complement strand
CACCATTTTGAAGGGCAAGTCTATTTTTGCCGTGGCGTACCGGTCTACAACAGAGGGCAGCCCCAAAATGACATATCCCAAATAACAGGCTTCAGCGCAAGTATCAGTTTTGTCGTTTGGACTGACGCCAGTGGTTAATAATATAGCCTTGGTCAGATTGCTCACCGCACTTGATGGCGCTGAAGGGGTGAATATAACCGCAATCTGACTCAAAATTCGTTGGAGTTAATGCATGGGTGCCCGTTCAATTCAGCCTGGTAAGAGTTATCCCCTTGGGGCCACGGTGTATCCCAACGGCGTAAATTTTTCTATTTTCTCTAAGCAGGCCGAAGCTCTAGAGCTGCTGCTATTTGAAAGCCCGGAAGCCTCGACGCCGTTTCAGGTGATTCCCCTTAATTTAAGGCAGCATCGGACCTTCTACTACTGGCACGTATTTGTAGAAGATATCGGGGTAGGGCAGGTGTACGCTTATCGCGCCTATGGTGAATTTGATCCGGCCCGTGGCCTGCACTTTGACAGCGACAAAGTGTTGCTTGATCCCTATGCTCAGGCCGTCGTCGGTTGGGAAAACTATGACCGCGCTGCCGCTATCCGACCGGGGGATAACTGCGCCCAAGCGCTGCGCGGGGTCGTTGTAGACTCTGGCACCTACGACTGGGCCGGAGATTTACCCTTAGAAATTCCCTATTCCGACAGCATCATTTATGAGATGCACGTGGGCGGCTTTACCCGCAACCCCAACTCAGGGGTTGCGCCACAGAAACGAGGAACCTATGCAGGACTGATTGAGAAAATTCCCTATCTCAAAGCCCTGGGAATCACTGCTGTAGAGCTGCTGCCTATCCACCAGTTTGACAATCAAGACGCACCGCCCGGCTTGACCAACTACTGGGGCTACAGCCCAATCTCCTTTTTTGCCCCCCATATTGGCTACAGCTCCCGCAAAGACCCAATCGGGCCGCTAGACGAGTTTCGGGACATGGTAAAAGCCCTGCACCAAAGCGGTATTGAAGTGATTCTAGATGTGGTGTTTAACCACACTGCTGAGGGAGATGAAACCGGCCCCACCCTGTCCTTCAAAGGGTTAGATAATCAGGCGTACTATATCCTAGATGCCGATAACCCGGCTCACTACAGCAACTACAGCGGCTGCGGCAACACCCTTAAGGGCAACCATGAGATTGTCAGTCGATTAATTTTAGATTCCCTGCGCTACTGGGTTGCTGAAATGCATGTAGACGGGTTTCGCTTTGACCTGGCTTCGGTGCTCTCCCGCAGCCGTAGCGGCCATCCCATGGAAGATCCACCAATTTTGTGGGTGATTGAATCCGATCCGATTTTGGCGGGGACCAAAATTATTGCGGAGGCTTGGGACGCGGCGGGTTTATATCAGGTGGGCACCTTTATCGGCGATCGCTTTGCTGAGTGGAATGGCCCCTACCGAGACGACGTGCGCCGCTTTGTAAAAGGGGACAAGGGCACCGTCGCTAATTTGGCCGAGCGCATTATGGCTAGCCCCGACATTTATCACGAACCTGACCGGGAGCCCAACCGCAGCATTAACTTTATTACCTGCCACGACGGTTTTACCCTGAGTGATTTGGTGACCTACAGCGAAAAACACAACGAGGCCAACGGCGAACAAAACCGCGACGGCAGCAGCGATAACCACAGTTGGAACTGCGGCGTTGAAGGCCCAACCGGCAACGTCGAAATCAATCAGCTGCGCCAGCGACAAATCAAAAACTTTTTAACCATTTTACTGATGTCCCAGGGCACTCCGATGCTGCTGATGGGCGATGAGGTCGGGCGATCGCAGCGGGGCAACAACAACGCCTACTGTCAGGACAATCAGCTCAGCTGGTTCGACTGGGATTTAGTCCAAGATAATGGCTCCCTGCTGCGGTTTACCCAGGGGCTAATTGAGTTTATTCAAACCCACGATATCTTTCGCCAGCAGCAGATTTTGCAGATCGGCCCAGATCCCCATCAGCCCTATATCGACTGGCACGGCGTAAAGCTACACACCCCTGATTTGAGCTATCACTCTCACACCCTGGCCTTTACCCTGGGCTACCACGGCCAAGAGCGGCTGCACGTGATGCTGAACGCCTACTGGCAGCCCCTAAAATTTCAGCTACCTTACCCCAAACAAGGTATGCAGTGGCATCGCCTAGTGGACACCGCTCTGGGGCCACCCGCAGATTTTAGTCCGCTCGCAACGGCCCCTGCGGTTTTATCGAGGCACTATCTCCTAGAGGCGCGCGGAGCTGTTGTGTTAGCGGAATTACAGCGGTTTTGAATTCAGTCCGCTAACGGGTAAGTACCCAGATCGTGCCAGCTTGAAAAAGTTCTGAATGTGGCGTAAATCAGTGCGTCATTGACATTTGCACTGCGGTTTGGTTCGGTAACCCCCCCTTCAGGGAATGGGCTGAACTTAGCACTATATAAGTAATTAGATGTCAAGCCGGAGCAAAAAATATATGGCAAAAGTTGTTGGAATCGACTTGGGAACAACGAACTCCTGTGTAGCGGTAATGGAAGGCGGTAAGCCAACCGTTATTGCCAATGCCGAAGGGTTTCGGACAACGCCCTCTGTCGTGGCCTATGCAAAGAACGGCGATCGCCTGGTGGGTCAAATCGCCAAGCGTCAGGCCGTGATGAACCCCGCCAACACTTTCTATTCTGTAAAGCGTTTTATCGGTCGCCGCTACGATGAAGTCGGCAACGAAACCACTGAAGTTTCCTACGAAGTGCTGAACTCGGGCGGCAATGTTCGTATCGACTGTCCCAACGCCGGTAAGCAATTTGCCCCTGAGGAGATTTCTGCCCAGGTGTTGCGCAAGCTGGTTGAAGATGCCAGCAAGTATGTTGGTGAGCCCGTTACCCAGGCGGTGATCACGGTGCCAGCGTACTTTAACGACTCCCAGCGTCAGGCGACCAAAGATGCCGGAAAAATCGCTGGCGTTGAGGTGCTGCGGATTATCAACGAGCCCACTGCCGCCTCTCTGGCCTATGGTCTCGATAAGAAAAGCAACGAAACCATTTTGGTATTTGACCTGGGGGGCGGTACCTTTGATGTCTCCGTTTTAGAGGTGGGCGACGGCGTCTTTGAGGTGCTCTCTACTTCCGGAGATACTCACCTCGGCGGTGATGACTTCGATAAAAAAATCGTAGATTTTCTGGCTGGGGAGTTTCAAAAGCAAGAGGGAATCGACCTCCGCAAGGATAAGCAGGCGCTGCAGCGCTTAACAGAAGCGGCTGAGAAGGCCAAAATTGAGCTCTCCAGCGCGACCCAAACGGAAATCAACCTGCCCTTTATTACCGCCACTCAGGACGGGCCCAAGCACCTTGATACAACCCTCACCCGAGCTAAGTTCGAAGAGCTGGCCGACGATTTGATCGAGCGCTGCCGCATCCCGGTAGAAAACGCCATCAAGGATGCCAAAATCGACAAAAGCGCTATTGATGAAATTGTGCTGGTGGGCGGGTCAACCCGAATTCCCGCGGTCAAGGAGCTGGTCAAGCGTGTTCTGGGCAAAGATCCCAACCAGAGCGTCAACCCGGATGAAGTGGTTGCGGTGGGCGCAGCAATTCAGGCTGGGGTTTTGGCCGGTGAGGTGAAGGATATTCTGCTGCTGGATGTGACGCCGCTGTCTTTGGGCGTAGAAACCCTGGGCGGGGTTATGACTAAGCTGATTCCCCGCAACACCACCGTTCCCACTAAAAAGTCTGAAGTGTTCTCCACTGCGGTAGACAATCAGACCAATGTGGAAATCCACGTGCTCCAGGGTGAGCGGGAGATGTCTAACGACAATAAGAGTCTGGGAACGTTCCGCTTAGACGGCATTCCGCCGGCTCCCCGTGGCGTGCCCCAAATTGAGGTCATCTTTGATATTGATGCCAACGGTATCTTAAACGTGACGGCTAAAGATAAGGGCACTGGCAAAGAGCAGTCTATTAGCATTACCGGGGCCTCTACCCTCTCTGATAATGAGGTAGAGCGCATGGTGAAAGATGCCGAAGTCAATGCTGAAACTGACAAAACCCGGCGCGAAAATATCGATCTCAAAAACCAGGCCGATTCGCTCTGCTACCAAGCTGAAAAGCAGATGGGCGAACTGGGAGATAAGGTCTCTGACGACGAAAAGTCTAAGGTGGAAACTCAGGTCAAAGAACTGCGCGAAGCCATCAATAGCGAAGACTTTGATAAGGTCAAAACCTTGACCACCGAGCTGCAGCAGACGCTGTATACCATCAGCAGCAACCTCTATCAGCAGGCGGGAGAACCCGGCGCTGAAGGAGCTCCTGGGGCTGAGCCTGCCGGAGACGCGGGCGCCAGCAGCGGCGGCGAAGACGTGATTGATGCAGAATTCTCCGAGCCTGAGAAGTAGGCCGTGAGCCTAAAAGCTGGGTACCTTTCGGTACCCAGCTTTTGAGATTGAGCTGTGACAACGGTTCTCTATCAGGTTTGTGCTTGAGATCAGCCTTGCTCCGGCGAGCAAGTGGCGGACAGCGATCGCTGTCCGCTTTTTTGAGTTTTTCCACAGATTAATAAGTTTAGTAAGGGCCAGTGATTAGGACCCTTGCCCTCCTTTAAAACAAGACTGGAGGCCATAGCAGCCGAAGGGACGATTAGGACAAGACTGCGAGTCAGATTGTTTCTGCGCCAACGACTCCAGCAATACTGGATGGAGCGCGCAATCTAACCAAAGCCATAAACCAGTTGGGGGCAAAGTGCAAATGGGGGTAAATGCTGCGTTGACGGCTGCCTATACGCTGCAAACTCAGGCGCAGCCTGCTGAGCCAAACTCAAGTCTGCGAGAGCAGCTGCAGCTTGCGCTGGCCGTTGCCGATGGGGCCAAACTGCGCTCTCTACTGACAGACAGTCATCCCCCTGTTGCGCCGGGCGCTCAGATTGGTACGGTCACCGCCAATATCAGCGTTCCTGCTGCAGGCATTACCGTAGACGGGGTGGTGCGCTACGAGCTGGTGCACTGCATTTTGGCACAGATGCCCCAGTTCTCAGACCCGCGTCAGTGTGATGAGTGTTTGACGGGGGGCTTAGGCTATCAAGACTATGCCCATATCACCCGGTTTCGCTCCGACTTAAAAGATTTAGCCCAGAATATTCCCCTTTCTCAGGCGATCGCGCTTTTAACCCACGCCGGATTTGAGCCCGATCAAATTTCGACTATCCTACACCTGCCCACCCAGGGGTGGTACAAATCCTGGTGGTATAGCGCCGACAAGCAGGGCCGCTTTGTCTATCCCTTTCAGCGCTGGATGCGATCGCGCCACTTCTCAGATGGCACCTTTAGCCTCCAGTACCGCGACTTTTATCCTGAAGAAGCCCCGGTCTGCTTTAAGGCTGATATTCGTACGGTTCCCGTTATCCTTCAGGGGGAGCCTCAGAGCTTTCACCAGACCCTGACGCGAGTCAACCAAGCCCGGCAGGCCCTCAAAACCCAGCAGGCAATTTTGGTGTGCGATCGCCCCTCCACCCTAGAGCTTCAAGCCTATCTGTGCCAGAACATTAGCGTCTACGGCAGCGATCAAATTCTGCAGCTCGCCTCCACTAGCTGCGGTCACTGCATTCAGCCTAGCTGTCCGCTGCGGGGACAGTTAGATTCTCCTGTCGAAAAATGCCGCCAGTTTTTACGGAAGCTGTGAGGCGCGGCTTTTGTGCGATTCGCACTTTTGTATACTTAAAGCTATAGCAAAGCACCAAATCTAGCCAGTCCGGCTAAAGCTCACATCTCGTTTTGGTCAGATTGCCCGCTCCATCCAGTATCGCTGGAGTCGTTGGCGTAGAAGCAATCTGACTTACAATCCTGTCCGAGTCTTTCGGTGGATTGCAATAGCAGCCGTTTCTTCTTTTCTTCACCTATGGCCGTTGAGACCCCCACCATCGAATTTTACGAAGGGATTTTAGAAAACGTCAGCAATATTGGGTTTCGGCGCAATCGCACCACCGGAGGACAGTCTATGGTGCTGGTGTTTGAGCAGCTTAAGGCCATTGAGCAGTTCAACTCATTTCGCAACCGCTTTGCCGGCACCCTAAACCTGACCGATAGCGAAGGAAAAATCGCCATTGAGCCGTCAGATCTGCGCTTTGTCTTCGGGGGACCAGAGGGAGACGATTTAATTCGAGTCGAGTGCATTCTTAGCGTTGATCGAGAGGATCACTGGCAGCGACTGATGCGATTTATTGAGCGCTATGCAGCGGCAAACGGCATGGCTTACGGAGAACGCGAACAAGGAAATCCATGAAAATAGCAATTACAGGGGCAACCGGATTTGTCGGCAGCGGTCTGGTGCGCCAGCTCCACAAAGATGGCCACAGTGTTTTAATTTTTACGCGCAATCGCGATCGCGCCCTGAAGGTGTTCCCTGCCGGCATTTATCCCAATGTAGAGGTGGTGGCCTATACGCCCCTGGCCTCTGGTGACTGGCAGCAGCGCATCTCCGGCTGCGACGGCGTAGTCAACTTGGCGGGTGAGCCAATTTCAGAGCGGTGGACGCCGGAGCGCAAGAAATCGATTATGAACAGCCGCAAAATCGGCACGGAAAAAATTGCGGAAGCGATCGCCCAAGCCGACGCCAAGCCATCGGTGCTGGTGAGTGGTTCGGCCATTGGCTATTACGGCACCAGCGAAACTGCCACCTTTGACGAAGGCAGCAGCCCTAACCCTGAAAATTTTCTCTCCCAGGTGTGCATAGCGTGGGAGTCGGCAGCAAAACCTGTTACCGACTACGGCACACGGCTGGTGATTTTGCGGATTGGCATTGTGCTGGGCATGGGGGGCGCGATCGCCCGTATGGTTACTCCTTTTCGGCTGTACGCTGGCGGCCCCATCGGCAGCGGCAAGCAGTGGTTCTCCTGGATTCACCGAGACGATCTGATTGGCCTGATCGTCAAAGCGCTTAAGGACAGCAGCCTGCAGGGCACCTATAACGCCACTGCGCCTAACCCAGTCCGGATGACGACGTTTTGTCAAACCTTGGGCAAGGTAATGGAGCGTCCCTCCTGGCTGCCAGTGCCCGATTTTGCGATTCAGGCGCTGCTGGGAGACGGAGCCCAGGTGGTCTTAGAAGGACAGCAGGTTTTGCCCAAGCGCACGAAATCTACGGATTTTACCTACCAGTATTCTGAGGTAGAACCCGCCCTGCGATCGATTGTGGGATAAAGGCCAAACCACGCAGAATCATTCTTTCAGCGAATTGCCACACCACTGCTGTTGAATCGAATGGTGGATAAAATACAGATAACATCAGAACTATTCCAAATCTGGTTACGGCCCCATTTTGAACGGGGCATAAGAGAAGCAGCCTAATGTTGCAGAAGATTTGAAAGCTTTGATTGAGTGAGGCAACTTTAAATGACAGATGATGAACTAAAGGCATTGGTGGCCAGCAATGCGCAGGCAATCGTTGCCTTGATTGACCGTCAGCGAGAAAGTGATGAGCGGTTGACTCGAATCGAGAAAATCTGTGAATCCAATGCCAAGGCTGTTACTGCATGGGGTAATCGGACTGAAGAGATAGCGATCGAAATTGAAGAAAGTACGACTGCCTCCCGTGCAAATCTGAATCGAAAAATTGATACTGTTGCCATGGGCCTGCAAGGGTTGATTCGGGAACGACGGGATGATTGGGCGCAGTTTCGAGAGCAACAAGCTCAACAGCGTGAGGCGTTCGACCAACGCTTTACTGTTCTAATTGAGGACGCTAGGGCAGATCGAAAAACGGCAACCCAGCATCATACAGAGGCAATACAGAGAATTGACGAAGCACTGGCTAGAGGCGATCGCGATCGCGCGCTCAATGAATCTGAACATCGGGCATTTAGAGAAACCTTTCAAACAGTATTGGCTGAGGTAGCACGAATCTGGCAGCGACTGGCGAGTTGATAGAGTCTGTTATAAGAACTGGGTTCCTAAATCTATCAGGAGGCGATAATTAACTGATGCCCAATTTTGCGTCCGATCGCGATTTACAGCAGGCTCAGCAGTTGATGCAGCCTGCCCTAATTCGCATTATCGACAATATTCGCAAACAGCTAGAGGCAAATCCTGAGTGGGCCGGCAGCTATGCGAGTGAGCAAATTTGGCCAGAGGGGGCATCTCCAGAGGAAAAGGCAGCTTTTAACGACCTGCAGCAGCGCCTCAATGGGGCCGCAACCCCCGAAGAGGTCGATCGGCTGGAGCAACAGCTGGCCCAGCTTCCTAAACCGATGCCAATCTATGCTTTGCAGCTTAAGCGCGGCGAACAGACCCGCAGCGTTGATTTGTGGCAGCTGTGCTATCAGGCTTGTTTTCGTAACTACGCGGCGGATCAGCCAGAGGCAGCAGCGTCGGTGGACTTATCGCTTCTGACGGAAACCGGAGAGGTAGACTGGGACACGCTAGATGAAAAAGCGAAAGTCCTGATTCAACAAATTTTTGCCGGTTTATAGTTTAAGTCTGCGGCCCTACTCCCGTTGAAACACCGTCAGGTTGGGATGATTGATGGCTATCATCCGAGCCTGCACCTGACGTTTTAGGAGCTGCCGCACCAGCCGCAGTGCCTGATGGCGATATAGCTTTTTAGGAAAAGTTCCCGGTAGATTTTCCATAAACCGGCGGGCTTCGCTGATATCGCAGCCGGCAACGCAGGCAATTTCTGAGGCGCCATCGAACTGAGCATCTTGAGTCAGGGCGCGATCGATGGCTACTTGCCACTGCTGGTGCACCCGTTTGCCCTGCTCGATTCGGCGCAGTCCGCGAATCGTGGCGAGCACTAGGAGGCGATCGCCCTCTTGTAGCCGAGTATCATCCGAGGGCATTAGGGCATCGGCACTGCCGGGATGCTGATATAAAATCGGCACCACGCCATAGCCGTAGGCCATTTCTGAGAGCAGCAGCCCGCTTAGGGTATCTGCGGCTTCGATAGTGTACTGGGTAACCAGAATCGTCTGGTTATAAAGCGGAAATAAACTCAGCACATTTTCCCCAAAGGCCGCTCCTGCAAAAGCCTCTGCCGATAGGGCTGATGCGCACAGCACCCTGGCATAGGGAAACAGCTGGGCCACTTTGTCGCTAAAGCGCTGATCGTAGGCGCGAATAATCAAACGGCATCTGGGGTTGGCGCGGTAGGCCATTAACCCCATTTCTAGGTTTTGAACTTCGTCTTCGCCGACGGCAATAATGCTTTTGGCGCTGTGGAGATTGGCCTGCTCCAGAGCCGTTGCCGTTTCGCCAACGATAATCGGCAGCTGCGGCAGCACCTCGGCATCTACCTCGTGGCCTGTGATTGCCACCGCGGGCTGCTGCAAATCTTTTAGGGTGCTCATCACCCGTCGTCCCACTTGGCCTAAGCCAATAATTACGGCGTGGTGGCGCTGGGGTACCGGCGGTCGCCGCGTGAGGAACTGGAATTTTATCGTTAGCAGCTTTTCGGTTAAGAGGGCGTACAGTACGCCAATAAAGGCAGTGCCCGCCAAGGTCAGACTAAGGCTAAACAGCCGAATCCACCAGGGCAGCGGGTCGGTGGGGTTAAGGTCGCCAAAGAGGTCGCCGTAGCCGCCCAGCAGCAGGGTAACCGTAGCGTAAAAGGCATCGGGCAGCGGAATGCGAGGATAGTAGAGCCAGAATAACCCGGTGCCAATAATAACTAAAGCAAAAATAGTGAGCCCGCATAAAATGGCCACTCGACGGATTTGCTGACCGTAGCTCACTCGCCAAAAAGCCGCAATTGCCCTGGGCCAAGTTTGCCACTGGGTCAGCATGCGAAAGAGGTTTTGCATCAGCGATCGCCGCGGGGCTTTTTTTTGCTCACCAACCAAAGGCTCCCGCGCCGGTTCCACTTCTAGGGTAATCACCGTATCCCCTGCCCGAACGGTGGTGTTGGGCAGCCAGGTATAAAACTGAGCTGACGCGCTAGATGGATCGGTGGAATCGCTAATTTGGGTGGGGCTAAGTCCTTCCGGATGAACCGCAAAGTGGCGCAGCAAACGGCGCCGGCGATTGTCAATTTCGTTAAGCTGACGGCGATCGCACCAGCGATGGTCTGGATTAATCCGGCGTTTGATCACCTTAAAGCGATAGCCGCCCACCTGAAAATAGCCCAGCAGATTATCCCCCGCGGCGGCTAGGGCAAAGGCCGAGGCGCTGAGCTGAGAGGGCTCAAACGCCACAAAATTGTCTAACTGGGCTCCCAAAACCTGGTTTAGGTTTTCCTTATCTGAGCGCACGACCAGCCGAATGCTGGGGTTTAAGACCCGCGCCGCCAGTGCCGCTTCTAGGTTTACCCGCTGGTTGTCGGTCACCAATAAAATCGCCCGGCAGCACTCTACCCCGGCTGCGAGCAGCACATCATTTTGGCAGCAGTCGCCCACCAGCAGCTTCTCCAATAGGTTTGGCAGGTCGGGCACTTCCCAGTGAGCCGGCTTAACCAGCTCAATAGCGCTGACTTTAACACCAAACGTTTTTAAGTTCGCTACGCAATGCTGGCCCAAACTCCCCAGTCCGCAAACCAAAAAGTGATCGGACACGGATTTTTGGCCGTTTTGAGGTGTAGACGGGGCCGAGCTAATGTCGAGGGGGAACAGCCCAGAAGAATCGAGTGGATCTGACAATTGCACAACCGCCAGCAACTGTGGCGTAACAGGGGCGTAAAGGGAGAGGACAGCGAGTTAAGCCCATTCTAATGGGCGAGAATCGGCTCTGTGGATCTCTACAGCGATCGCGGTGGGGCAAGGTATATTAAAGCCCATGACATCTGCGTTTATTGACCTCGATCCCACCCAGTTTGACGCCGTTATTTTTGACTTGGGCGGCGTGATTATCAATATCCAGTATCAGAACACCCTAGCCGCCTTCAGCCGTCTGTGCGGCTTCGATATCACGCCGCTATACACTCAACACCGCCAGGCACCGCTATTCGATCGCTTTGAAACCGGGCAAATCGATGCGCCGACGTTTCGTGACGGGCTGCGACAACTGCTGCAGCTAGCGGCAGTTGCAGATACTGATTTGGATCAGGCTTGGAACGCGATGCTGCTGGATATTCCCAAATCGCGCATCGATTTACTACAGACCCTAGGGGGACGTAAACGCCTGTTTCTGCTCTCCAACACCAACGCAATTCACAAAGCCCGATTCGATCAAATTTTTGCCGCTGCTTACGGCGATCGCATCGGCACCCTTTCAGAACTCTTTGAACAGGACTATTATTCTCATCTGATGGGCGATCGCAAGCCGAATCCCGGCGTTTTTCAAACGGTGATTAATAACCATAGCCTCGATCCCCGCCGAACACTGTTTATCGAAGACACCCATCAGCATATCCAAGGGGCTCAGCAGGTTGGGCTACAAACCGTTCATCTGCAACCCAATCTTGACATTGTAAATTTGAATCTTTAGGTAAACTCAAATCTTGCAAAGCTCTATCGGCAGGCAGACGGCTAGCCTTCATCAGAAGTTTGACGCTGCCTCAGGGTTCTAGCCTTGGCCTGCAGATCTCGGAAAAAGTCTGTATCAACGATTTCGCTCACCTGACGCTTGCGCTTGCTGTCAT
>JBCDFX010000091.1:0-11572 GCA_039177155.1 Cyanobacteria bacterium P01_H01_bin.119 | reverse complement strand
TAGCTCAGCGCCTTCGGGGCTGGGATGGGGCCCACTGCTGCTGCCGTCAGTGCCGCTCTTTGGCACAGACGGCATTCGAGGCAAAGCCGGGGAGTTGCTTACCGCACCCTTAGCAATGCAGATTGGCTTTTGGGCCGGACAGGTTTTAATGGCCGGTTCCCCCAGTGGGCCTATTATTGTCGGCCAAGACTCCCGCAACTCTGGCCCGATGCTGGCGTCGGCTTTAGCCAGCGGTCTGACCTCTGCTGGGGTAGAGGTTTGGCAGGTGGGGCTTTGCACCACGCCGGGAGTAGCCTTTTTGACCAAGCATTTTCAGTGCGCGGGGGGCATTATGATTTCGGCTAGCCATAACCCCCCCGCAGACAATGGGATTAAGTTTTTTGGCCCCGACGGCACCAAGCTTGCCAGCGACGCTCAAAAGCGAATTGAATCTTTGCTGCGTCACGATTTGACAGATCAGCCTGGATGTGGCGAAACCGCTCCAAGCTGGGGGCAAGTACATTACCGTCCTGATCTGGTCGATCGCTATGGCGATTTTTTGCGTGAACCGCTGCAGCCGGTCCTAAATCTATCCGGAATGCGGGTCGTTTTAGATATGGCCTGGGGCGCCGCGACCCGGTTGGCAGAGGCGGTGTTCTCTGCCACTGGGGCTGAGGTGATAGGTTTACACGGCCAGCCCGATGGCGATCGCATCAATGTTAACTGCGGTTCGACCCATTTAGATAGTTTGAAAGCGGCAGTGCAAGAACATCGCGCCGATCTGGGCTTTGCCTTTGACGGTGATGCCGATCGGGTCATGGCGGTAGATGCTCAAGGGCGCGTCGTCGATGGCGACTATATTTTGTATTTTTGGGGTCAAACCCTGCGTCAAGGCAATCATCTGCCTGAGGACACTATCATATCGACGGTGATGGCCAACCTCGGGTTTGAGCGGGCCTGGCAACACCAGGGAGGAAAGTTGATTCGCACCGCCGTTGGCGATCAGCACGTCCACGCTGAGATGGTGCGTCGCGGGGCAAAGCTCGGCGGTGAGCAGTCGGGCCATATTCTGTGTCATCACTACAGCATGACCGGGGACGGCATTTTAACCGCGCTGCATTTGTGCAGCTTGGTCAAGCAAGCCGGAGGCTCTCTAACGGAACTGGTAGATCAAAGCTTTACCCCCTATCCTCAAAAGTTACAAAACGTCCGGGTCACAGATCGCGATCGCCGGGCTAACTGGCAACAGTGCGATCCGCTGCAAACTGCGATCGCTCAGGCTGAAGCCGCCATGGGCGCTGATGGCCGGGTGCTGGTGCGGGCCTCCGGCACTGAACCATTGTTGCGGGTGATGGTAGAAGCGGCTGAACCAGAACTGGTCAACCACTGGACAAGTCATCTAGCAGCGATTGCTGAGGCTCATCTATAGTGCTGATCCAATTGCTCACCGCACCTAAGACCATTGGGATGGTAATTACAGAAGCAATTGGACTCGCAGTCTCGTCTCAATCATCCCAACTGCTGTATAACCATTAAGCCAACAACATAGTTCGTTTAGCGACTGGGTTTGGGGTTACTCGCTCACCCACAGATTAACCCTTCCGCGAGGTCCGACGGCGGTTCGTCCTGGTCGATATCCTGGTGATTTCATCATCCTTGGTGGACGATCAGTCTCTCTAAAAATAGGTGATCTCGATGGCATAGCTACAGTTTTGCCATTGCTATGCTGGTATGGCTTATTGATGCTAAGCCTCAAGGACTGTTGCCGTGCCGCATTACAAACCCGCCAGCTCACTCGAATCCCCTCGCTATACAGGCGTTAGAACTTTTGCCCGACTGCCCTATATCCAAACCCTGGAAGATGTAGATGCCGCCATTGTAGGGCTGCCTTTTGATACCGGGGTGACCTACAAAGTTGGGGCTCGATTTGGGCCAGAATCGGTGCGTAGCGCTTCGGTGATGCTGCGTCCCTACAATCCGGTGCTAAAGGTGCCCGTATTTGAGACCCTATCCTGCATTGACTACGGCGATGCTCCCGTTGTCCCCGGCTATTTGGAAGACAGCCATAAAGCTATCACCTCAACAGTACAGCCCCTAGCAGCAGCAGGCATTATTACCCTAGGTATCGGCGGCGACCACAGCATTGCCCTACCCGAACTGCGCGCCCTTGCCGCTGTCCACGGCCCTTTGGCAATGGTGCATTTTGATGCCCACTGCGATCTTTGGGACAGCTACTTTGGCCATCGCTATACCCACGGTACGCCCTTCCGGCGGGCAGTCGAAGAGGGGTTGCTGCTGCCTGAAAAATCGATCCAACTGGGCCTGCGGGGGCCGCTGTTTGATGACGAGGACGCCCGGCTATCAGAGGATCATGGTTTTCTGGCTTTGACGACCGATGAACTGCTGGCCCGCACCCCCGCTGAAATTGGTGAAATGGTGCGCGATCGCGTCGGCGATCACAAAACCTTTCTATCCTTTGACGTGGATTTCTTTGATCCGGCCTTTGCCCCAGGAACGGGAACGCCTGAAATTGGTGGCCCTACCAGCTTTCAAGGACTTTCTTATTTACGCGCCTGCACCGGGGTGAACTGGGTGGCTGGGGACGTGGTGGAGATTTTGCCGGCCCACGATATCTCCCAGATTACGGCCCAACTGGCGGCCCAAGTGGGTTACGAATTTTTATCGCTAGTTGCTTTAGAGCGTCTTAAGCATCAGGCTTAGGTATCCTGCACTGGGAATCCTGTTAGGTATAAAACCAGATTAACTGGCAGTAGTTGCCTGCCCTCACCCTCTGGCTGAGCTCAGGTCGAAGCCTAAATCTTTTTCCCAAAGACGGCTACTCAGTACATACATGCTGATTGTTTGCTCAAGATGCTGCCTTTCCCTCCCTTGCTTCCCCCCAATTCTGGGGGGAGCACCGAGTTTAAAGCCCCCAAAACTCGGTGGATTTAGGGGGCTATTTCTCTGATAGACACCTTATCTGTACTCAGTAACCCAAAGACGGAGAGGGACTTTGATAAAGCCCCAATTGCTCTTGCCCCCTTTAAGCATATGCCTCAATTAAGGCGATCGCATTCGACTAATTACACCGATTCTGGAGAACCTTATGTCTGTCACGCTGTCTGAATCAAAAGCCAAGACCGCTCAAAAAGCAGAGTTAGGCTGGGACGACTGGCGATTTCACCTTAAGCACCGCATTTCTACCCTAGAAAAACTGAGTCAGGTGATCAATGTCACCCCCGATGAAGAAAAAGCCATTGTTGACTCTAAAGGCAAGTATCGGTGGAGCATTACGCCCTACTATGCCTCCCTGATGGACAAGGACGATCCCAAGTGTCCGATTCGGCAGCAGGCCGTTCCTGCTCTCCAGGAGCTAATGGAATACCCGGGCGCAGAACCCGATCCCGTTGGCGATACCGTCTATCGCAAAACCAATCGAGTGGTTCATAAATATCCTGACCGGGTGATTATGCTGGTGACCGAAGTGTGCGCCGTCTACTGCCGCCACTGCACCCGCAAATTTCACACCACGAATGTTAGCGGCACCTACTTTGAGGAAAACGAAACCTTATCCTGGGATTTAGATTTTGACTATATCGCTAGCCATCCCGAAATTCGCGACGTGCTGCTCACCGGCGGCGACCCCTTAACCTATGGCGATGAGCGGCTAGAGTGGATTATTTCTCGGCTGCGCCAGATTCCTCACGTCGAAATTATCCGCATCGGCAGCCGCTACCCGGTGCTGCTACCCCAGCGCATTACGCCCGAATTTTGCGCCATGCTCGATCGCTACCACCCTATCTGGCTTAATACCCATTTCAACCATCCCAAGGAAATTACCCCAGAATCTGCTGCCGCCTGCGATCGCCTGCTGCGCCACGGCGTAGTGGTGCAAAATCAGACTGTCTTGCTCAAAGGCATCAACGATTCCCTAGAAACCATGCAGGAACTGCTGAAGGGTCTGCTAAAAATTCGCGTTCGTCCCTACTACCTTTACCACTGCGACAACGTCACTGGGGTGTCTCACTTTGCCACCAGCATCGAAAAAGGACGAGAAATTATGAAAGGGCTAATTGGTCATATGACCGGCTTTGCCGTTCCCCAGTACATTATCACCACCTCTTTGGGTAAAATTCCGCTTTGGGAAGAACAGGTTCACCAAGATGAGCAGGGCTACTGGCTGGACAATTATCAAGGCAAGACTATGCGCCTACAGCATACTGGAACAGACGAATAAGGCCGCTAATTCTAGATGAGATTAATTTAGAACCGCAGCCGCCACCAGTTCTGGATCTTGAAACAGAGGCGTGCTTAAATAGCGCTCGCCAAAGCTAGGCTGCACCATCACAATTAGCTTGCCGTCATTTTCTGGACGCCGCCCTATCTTGATTGCCGCACATAGGGCGGCACCGCTAGAAATACCGGAGAGTAAGCCCTCTTCCCGAGCCAGCCGACGACCGTAAGCGATCGCTTCTTCATCGGAGACCGCAATCACCTCATCGATCAGATCGACTCGCAGCACCTCTGGAATAAAGCCTGCGCCAAGGCCCTGTATTTTGTGGGGGCCGGGGCGCCCGCCGGAGAGAATTGGTGAGCTAATCGGCTCTACCGCGATCGCCTGAAAGCTCTCTTTGCGGGCTTTTAGCACCTCAGCTACCCCTGTAATCGTGCCGCCGGTACCCACCCCTGCCACTAAAATATCAACGCTGCCTTCAGTGTCAGCCCAAATTTCTTCCGCTGTTGTGCGCCGGTGAACAGCCGGATTATCGCCATTGCGAAACTGCTGCAGCATATAGGCATCGGGCAGTTTATCGACCAGCTCTTGCGCCCGCTGAATGCAGCCGCCCATCCCGGTTAGCCCCGGCGTTAGCTCTAGCTCAGCTCCATAGGCCCGCAGCATCGCCCGCCGCTCGGCGCTCATGGTTTCCGGCATGGTCAAAATCAGACGGTAGCCCTTCGCCGCCGCCGCCATTGCTAGCGCAATGCCGGTATTGCCAGACGTTGGCTCTACCAGGGTGGTTTTACCCGGTGTAATTTGGCCGCGCTGTTCGGCCGCTTCAATCATGCTGAGGCCAATGCGGTCTTTTACCGAGGCAGATGGGTTGAAGCCCTCTAGCTTTACGACAATTTGGGCCAAGCACCCCTCCGATTGAGGAATGCGGTTTAGCCGCACTAAAGGGGTATTGCCAATCAGTTGGGTAATATCTTGGGCGATCCGCATGGGTAAGCCTAAATGTAGTACATAATGTCAACCTGGCGTTTGGCATTTCGCCGCTCCAGCAAATCTTGCAGAGTATACTTTTGTAGAACCGACTCTGCCGCTTGGCGGACTTCCTGCCAGGTTTCGCAGATAACTTTGCCCTCAGAGGTTTGGGGCACTTTTTCGGGCTCGCTTTGGCTGTCAAACCCCTCAATGCAGCTCACCACGTCAAATAGCGTAATTTGCCACGGGTCACGGGTGAGTAAATAGCCCCCTTTTGCCCCCCGCTGACTTCGCACCAGCCCGGCTCGTCGCAAAGTCGCCAAAAGCTGCTCTAGGTAGCGATCGGGGATATTTTGCTGAGTCGCAATATGGCGAATCTGCATCGGCTCACCCTGACCATGCCCTGTACTTAGCTCAATCAGCGCCAGCAGCGCATATTCACTTTTACAAGAGAGTTCCACAGGCAGTCGGGGATGAGGTTTGTATTCTCTATTATACTCCGGTTCCCCACTGGGGTTTGCAGCTTTTACAGCCCGGCCCTGGCCCCAATCAGAACTGCCTCAAAGCCTATCTACTGCTGTTTTTGAGCTACTCAGGTTTTTGAGCCTGCATAACCTGTAGGCTTCCTCCCGCGTGCAGATTGTGATTAACGATCTGAAATCCAACTTCTGAAAGAACCGTTGAGAGATTGAGGTTCAGCATTTGCCAGGACGTTTCAGTTTCAAATAGCCAGAAGAATGTGGCCAAACCTGGCCAAAACAGGGGATTGGTCGGCTTGTGAAAGTCCACCATGGCAAAAGTGCCTCCGGGCTTCAAAACCCGAAAAGCCTCTTTGAAAATGGCGATGCGCTGATCGATCTGCATTTCGTGCATAGCTGCACTGGTGTGCACTAGGTCAAAGCTTGCATCCGGCAAGGGCATTTCTTCAGCCCAGCCCTGGACAAACTTAGCCTGGGGCACATTGCTCTGTGCTCGCTGAATCGATCGAGATGAAGCGTCTAACCCTGTAACGTAATCGGCGTAATTCACTAGAAATTGAGTGGTTTGGCCACTGCCGCAGCATAGATCTAAAATTTGGGCATCACGACTGAGCGTTAGACCCTGCAAAGCCAGGTTGCGAAAGCGCCTTTCCCCGCCAACTGTCAGCGCTGCGACCCGCGAAATGCCGTCGTAGAGCCACTGGTACTGGTAGCTAAGAGGGCGCAGAAAAGTAGCCATTGAGTGCCTTGGGAATAAAGAGTTGGGCGTTAATTTCTAATGTAAAACTTTCAAGCGGGTCGCACTCGTTGACGTATAGTTTTGGTCAGATTGCGCGCTTCACCCAGTATCGCTGGGATGCTGCTTGTAGAAGCAACCTGACTCTCAGCCTCGTCCTAATCGGTCCTTCGGCTGTCATAGTTTATCTCCGACATCAAAAACGCCCGAAAATCAGTCATTCTATAAATTCTTAAGCCCTTGACCTCCGCCTTTTCCTTTGATTGCCAGAAGCGCTGCTGCTCTACTCAAGCTCGGGCCGGTGTGTTTTATACGCCCCACGGTCCAGTTCACACCCCTCGGTTTATGCCCGTTGGCACCCTGGCTAATGTCAAAACCGTGACGCCGGCCCATCTTAAAGATGCTGGTGCGGAAATGGTGCTGGCAAACACGTACCACTTGCACCTGCAGCCCGGTGATCAACTGGTTGAAAAGGCGGGTGGACTGCATCAGTTTATGGCCTGGGACGGACCGATTCTGACGGACTCTGGCGGATTCCAGGTATTTAGCCTGAGCAAAATGCGCCAAATTACCGAAGAAGGCGTGACCTTTAAATCGCCCAGGGACGGCAAAATTATCCACCTCACCCCGGAAAAGTCAATGGAAATTCAGCATCGACTAGGGGCAGATGTGATTATGGCTTTTGACGAATGTCCGCCCTATCCAGCAGAGCGGGAGGCGATCGCAGCGGCAAACGACCGCACCCATCGCTGGCTGGCTCGCTGTGTTGAGGCCCATGATCGCTCCCACCAGGCATTATTCGGCATTGTGCAAGGAGGGGTGCACTTAGACCTACGCCAATCATCCGCCCAGGCTGTGACCCAGTTTGATCTGCCAGGATATGCCGTTGGCGGCGTTAGCGTTGGCGAACCGCCAGAACTAATTGAGAAAATTGTGCAGGCCACGACACCCCTGCTGCCGGATCATAAACCGCGCTATTTAATGGGGGTGGGCACCTACCGAGAGATGGCTCAGGCGATCGCAGCGGGCATCGATCTGTTTGACTGCGTGATTCCTACTCGCTTGGCCCGTCATGGGGCGGCGCTAGTTGCAGGCGATCGCTGGAATCTTAAAAATGCCCGGTTTCGCGAAGACTTTACCCCGTTGGATCGAAATTGCCCCTGCTACACCTGCCAGCACTTTACCCGAGCTTACCTTTGCCATCTGATCCACGCCCACGAGCTGCTAGCCTACACCTTACTATCGATTCACAATATTACAGAGCTGATTCGCTTCACCCAGCGGATTCGAGACGCAATTCTAGGCGATCGCTTTGCTGAAGAATTCTGTAACTGGCTGACCCCACAAGCTTTGGAAATAAGTAGACCTGCACTGTAACCAACCCAAAGTTAAATCTCTGACGGTCGTTTAATCGTCACTCGACTACCCGCAAACGGCCCTGCATCAGAGCATCGTAAACTCGGTTAAGCAGATCGTGATCGGTATCACTCAGTTGGCGATCGCTGTACAGCGCCATAATAAGCCTTTGGTCATACCGGGTGATGCGCCGAGTCGATAGAATTCTATTGACTGCTTCTTCAATGGAAATCATAAAGGAACACCGAATTCAAAAAAATATATCGACAAAATTTCTCTTACTGTTTCACTTTAGACTTAAACCTAAGACGCAACCTCAGTAATAAACCTGAACCTAAATCTCCTCAATCTACCTCTATGGATAGATTTCAGTGATTCAGATTGACGCTTCAGCGATCGCGACTGTCCATCTGGATATAGGAGAAAAACTTACAAAAAATTCTTAAAAGCCTTATAAATTCATTATTTATGCTTAGATATTGCTGCATCTACTAAGCTGAAAATATCAAAAATCAACGTAAGGCATCTGGGGGCATCTGGCGTAAATTCAGCGATCGGCAACGGCTGATATACGGATAAAATGTTTAAATCAATCTAAAAGAATGGGTATAAAAAGATTCAGCAAAAATACGGATACTCCAATCAGACTCAACTTCAGGGATTTTACCCGTTTGACACAAGCTACTGAAACAAAAAACCTGAAAGCAATAGCGGTACCAGTAACAGTCCTACAACCGCAACCATTAAAGTTGTCGCATCTACAGTCACGACATTGGTCTTAACGTCGCGCTGCTGTGCCTTGTCTTTCAGATTTTTATTGTTCATATCAGATTTCCTATTTGTAAGCGGTGCCATGGGCGATCGCTGCGGGCAACATCTTTGGGATTCATCATATAGCAGATGAAGAGACGATTAGGATGAGGCTGCAAGTCAGATTGCTGCTGTGGCCAAAGACACCTGTCCTAGTTTTGAATTTTGAATTCCGCGCAGCGATACTAGCAATGCTGGGTGCGGTAAGAGGCTGTATGAGAAGTGCTAGCACTTCTCATACAGCCTTTGAGGCAACTATAGCTGACTACCAGATGCTGGATGGTACTCGCACGGGTGTGACCTGTATTTCTGAAACGATCGATTTTGCGGTGGCAGCGACTTGGTATTGAATATGGCTTTAAGCAGGCCAAAGATGCTTTACGGTGGGCGGATTTTCGCCTCACTCGCTATGAGCAAATTGAAAAGTGGTGGGAACTCGTGATGAGTGCATTTTTGATGGTGAGTTTGTTTGCCGATGCCTTCAACAAGCGCTGTCCTCTTGCCCATCACCGCTTTGCTCAACATCCTTGGTGGCAAAACCAAAGTGGTTGGAAGAATTTGCTCAACAATGTGCGCTTAATTATTCAACCTCTGGTCTGTTTCAACTGGCTCAAGCAGTGGCTCAAGGTGTTTCCCAATCCTTAACTAACAATGGGCTTTGAGTTGCTCACCGAGCACATGAATCAGTTTTACTGCCCAATTGTTCAACGGCTGCAATCCAGGCAGTTCTTTTCCTCTGCTTAAAGTGACAGAAGAGGGGTAAACCATTATTGAGAGCTAAACCACTGCCAGCTCGAAAGCAGTAGTTGGAAGAATCAATTTGACGGGCAGCTGCGTCCTAACCGTTTGTTTGGCTGCTATACAATTAAGCCTTTGACGTTATCAGCAACTGGTGTGATCAGCTAATCCCTTGAGCGTTCCAGAGTCTAAACTGGCTACCCCGATTACCCTAGACGGCGTGACGGTGCCTCCCGGCAAGCGCCAAAATCTTGAGATTCCGGTGGCGCGTTTGCCCACGGGCACCCAGCTTTCACTGCCGGTTACCGTGATTAACGGCAGAGCGTCTGGCCCCTGCCTGTGGATTAGTGCAGCGATTCACGGCGACGAGCTCAACGGGGTAGAAATTATTCGCCAAGTGCTGGATCAGCTATCGCCCAAGACCTTGCAGGGCAAGGTGATTGCAGTACCAATTGTCAATATTTTTGGCTTTATTGAGCAGTCTCGCTATCTGCCCGATCGCCGCGATCTCAACCGCTCTTTTCCCGGATCGCCGCGCGGGTCGCTGGCCTCCCGACTGGCTCACCTATTTATGAGAGAGGTTGTATCTCACAGCACCCACGGCATTGACCTGCATACCGCCAGTCTGCACCGCACCAATCTGCCCCAAATTCGCGCTAACCTTGCCGATGCCCAGACCTCTGCCTTTGCCCATGCCTTTGGCGCACCCGTGATGATTCAGGCTGCCACCCGTGATGGTTCTCTGCGTCAGGCCGCCGTCCAAAGGGGTATTCCCATTTTGCTGTACGAAGCGGGAGAAGCCTTGAGGTTTGATCAAGGGGCAATCGCCACGGGCGTTAGAGGCGTTCTGCAGGCTATGGCGGCGTTGGGCATGGTAGAAGGCCCCGCCGACCCACCGCCAGCGCCCTCACTTAAGGTGGAGCACACCAAATGGGTGCGGGCTTCTCGCGGAGGCATTTTGCATCTGGAGGTGGGGCTAGGAGAGCAGGTGACCCAGCGCCAGCGCATTGGCTTTATTGACGATGCCTTTAACCATAAGCCCAGCATTTTGCGCAGCCCGTTTGACGGCATTGTAATTGGCCACAGCCAAAATCCTTTGGTCAACCAGGGAGATGGCATTGTGCACATCGCCGCGATCGCGCCCTAAGCTGAAAAATAGCCTGCTACCGAAGTCATAAACCGCCCATGGTGACCCTCAGACAGTACCAAATCTCTGATGCTGAGAGACTGGCCGCGATCGCCAATAATCCCAATGTGGCCAGATATCTCAGTGCGTCTTTTCCCCATCCCTACACCCTAGAAGACGCGCGCTGGTGGATTAAGACAGGCTCAACAGCCGGTGGCGGTATCTCTAAAGCCATTGAGTATCAGGGAAAGTTGGTAGGCGGCGTGGGCATTGCACCACTGACGGGCTGGCAAAGCCACGTTGCAGAAATTGGCTACTGGCTAGGCGAAGCTTACTGGGGCCAAGGCATTGCCACCAAAGCGGTAAAGCAGATTTCTGAATTCGCATTTCAAGAGCTGGGCTATCAAAAGCTCTATGGCCGGGTTTACACATACAACGAAGCTTCCATGGCGGTGCTCAAGAAGTGTGGCTATCAGCTCGAAGCGATTTTGAAATCTGAAATCTGTCGAGACGGCCAATACCTAGATGTCCATCGCTTTAGCCGATGGATATCTGAGTAAAGCAAGCATCTGAGGTCAACTGATAAGCGCTTATCAAGCGCTATCTTGATAAGTAAGCAGCGCTTTTGAACCCATTGTGACTTTTGAGCAGCTTCAGGCAGAACTTCTTGAGCTTTCTGCTCAAGAAAAGGCCCAAATTATTCAGCTTCTGGTCTCTAATCTCAGCAGTACCTGGATTGGCATTGAAAAAACACCGGGCGTTATGGGAGGCGATGCCTGTATTCGTCGAACTCGTATTCCGGTTTGGCTGCTGGTAAGTCTGCAGCAGCAGGGTGCAACCGAGGCATTTATTTTGGAAGACTATCCTGATCTCAGCGCGGCTGATCTGGCTAATGCTTGGCGCTATGCCAGTGCGCATCAAGCCGAAATAGAAGCTGCTATTCAACGGCAAACCGATGCTTAAGCATGGCGAGACTTTGAGCGGTGGCTAAGAACCCCGGATTCTTCAAGAATCCGGGGTTCTGCTGTATTGGGGCTGATAGCGCTGGGCGAAGCGTTTGCGGAGTAAATCGTGGACGAAGCGATAGCGACCGCCGACCCGCTGAATAAAGCGATGATTTTCGGCGTGGGTAAGGAATTTTTCGT
>JBCDFX010000090.1:0-11595 GCA_039177155.1 Cyanobacteria bacterium P01_H01_bin.119 | reverse complement strand
GCGCTAGAAACCGAGCTGGGTGTGCCGCTACTTCATCGCACTGCCCAGGCAAAACCTACTGTGGGTGGTGAGTATTTGCTCCCCCGAGCCCGCAAAATTTGCCAAGAGTGGCAACAGATCAATCGTGAACTATCTGAGCTAGTAGAGGGCAAACAGCCTGAACTGTGCGTAGCAGCAATTCACTCGGTCTGTGCCCAACTGCTGCCGCCCGTACTGCAAAAGTTTGGCCAGCAGTATCCCGATGTGCAGATGCGGGTAACGGCTCTGGGCAGCGATCGCTCTCTGAAAGTGCTGCGCGATGGCCTAGTTGATATTGCCATTGTGATGGATAATCCCCTACTGACCGTTAGCGCCGAAATGGTGGTGGAATCTCTCTACGAAGAGCCCGTTGAAGTGCTGATGGCGGCGGATCATCCATTACACAGCTATACCCAAGTGCCCTGGCAGCACCTGACCCACTATCCCCAAGTGACGTTTAAGGATGGCTATGGTATGCAGCGGCTGGTGCAAAAGGAGTTTCAGCGCTACGGTGTTGAAGTGCAGTCGGCGCTGGAGCTGAACACCCTCGACAGTTTTCGCGGGGTTGTTCGTCAGGGAGACCTCATTGCGCTGCTGCCCCGCTCTGCCTTAGCAGACTGCCTGCAAGACCCAACCTTGGCGGTTCGCCCCACCGAGGCACCAATTTTAAGCCGGCAGGTGGTGATTGTGACCACCAGCGATCGCATGGGGATTCCGCCGATTGAAGCTTTCTTTAATTTGGTAAAGCGGCAGCAGAGCCAGCCCCGGTCTTTAGTAGCCAGCTAAATCGAGCTTATTTTTCCCGAGCATAATCCTCTAGCGGGCAGCAACTTTCACAGCGCGTGCCGATAGCCTCAAAGGAATCTGGAGTCAGCATGAGCGATGCGTTTAGAACACTATTGAAAAAAGTTGGCAGCGGTGCCCATACCTCCGACACTCTGAGCAGAGAAGAGGCCGCAACGGCAACTCGCTTAATGCTGCAGGGGGAGGCAACCCCTGCTCAGATTGGGGCATTTATGATTGCCCATCGGATCCGTCGTCCGGAGCCCGTTGAGCTAGCCGGAATGCTTGACGCCTACGACCAGCTTGGTCCTGCCCTAGCGCCCACTAAAACATCCTACCTGCCGACGATCTTTTCCATGCCCTATGACGGGCGATCACGCACGGCTCCGGTGAGTCCTCTGACGACATTGATCTTACTGGCGGCAAAAGCGCCTGTTGTGCTTCATGGGGGCGATCGCATGCCCACCAAGTATGGCTTGCCGTTGATTGAAATTTGGCAGAAGCTGGGGCTGCCGCTCCATTTGCTTAATTTTGACCAGGCACAGCAGCTCTTTGCCGCAACCGGATTTGGCTTTGTCTACCAGCCCAACCACTTTCCCATGGCTCAGACTCTGGTGCCCTACCGCGACCAAATCGGCAAGCGGCCCACTATTGCAACGGTTGAGCTAATGTGGTCGCCCTGCTGCGGCAGCCATCATTTGGTGATGGGATTTGTTCATCCTCCCACCGAGGATCGCGCTCAGATAACCTATGCCCTCCGCGAGCAGTCATTTTACACCACGGTTAAGGGGTTAGAAGGTAGCTGCGATCTGCCCCGCAGCCGAACCGCCATTATCGGGTTGATGAATCCGGGCAGCACAGAACTAGAGCGTCTGCTGCTTCATCCCCGCGATTTTGGCTTGGCCGGGAAAGATGTTTCAGATCTGCCCGTGGCCGAACTAGCCGTCGCTATTGAGTCTGCCCTAGCGGGTGAGATAACACCTCTAGCGCAATCAGCCATTTGGAACGGCGGATTTTATCTATGGCGCTGCGGGGCAGCCGACAGTATTGATGCCGGTTTAACCCTAGCTAAAGCGCTGTTAACAGACGGTAAGGCTCAGACCGCTTTAAACGATGTAAAACAGGCGATCGCTTCCCTCACGGCAATCCCAGTAGCGCCCTAAAATTGCTATACCAGCTAGACAGAACCGCCAGCAGCTTGCACCCTAGCCCTGGCCCGCTTTAGCGCGCTGGTGGCCTGTAGCTTTGCCTGGCGATCGCTCTCGTCAACCTTATCTAGCGTTTCTTTAGCTTCCTGATAAGTGGTTTGAGCCGCTTCTGGATCAATGCTGTCGCCCCGCTCAGCGCCGTTGACTAGGATAGTGACCTCATCACTTTCGACTTCAGCGAAGCCGCCCATGAGCGCGATCGCGACCCAGTCTTTCTCCTCTCTAACTCGCATTACACCCACATCTAAGGCCGTCAGCAAGGGCGCGTGCCCACCCAAAATACCCAGCTGCCCCGTTGTGCTCGGCAAAATGACTTCTTCCGCTTCAGAGTCCCAAACGGTTTTGTCTGGGGCAACTACGCGCACAGTTAATGACATGGCTTTGCTAACCTTTCAATGCAATTGAGCCGAATTCAAAAATCTAATGGGCCGGCTTAGACGCCGAATAAAGCCTCTGAGCCGGCCCAAGCGGTAGGGCTTATCCCTTAGCCTTCATCTCTTCAGCCGCCTTCAGCACCATGTCAATGTTGCCCTTTAGGTAGAAAGCCTGCTCAGGAATCTCATCCATCTCACCGTTGAGAATCATCTGGAATCCTTTGATGCCCTCTTCTAGAGACACATACTCACCCGACATGCCGGTAAAGACCTCAGCTACAAAGAACGGCTGGGATAAAAAGCGCTCAATCTTACGAGCCCGAGCCACCGTTAAGCGATCATCCTCAGACAGCTCATCTAGGCCCAGAATAGCAATAATATCCTGGAGTTCCTTATAGCGCTGCAGCGTAGACTGTACAGCCCGCGCAGTCTGATAGTGCTCCTCACCGACAATGTCGGGCTGCAGCATGGTGGAGGTGGAATCAAGGGGGTCCACAGCCGGATAAATTCCCTTGGAGGCCAACGCCCGGGACAGCACAGTGGTGGCATCTAAGTGGGCAAAGGTTGTTGCCGGGGCTGGATCAGTCAAATCGTCTGCCGGAACATAGACGGCTTGAATAGACGTGATTGAGCCTTCGGTAGTGGATGTAATCCGCTCCTGTAAATCGCCCATATCGGTTCCCAGGGTAGGCTGATAGCCCACCGCAGAAGGCATCCGACCCAGCAGCGCAGATACCTCAGAACCCGCCTGGACAAACCGGAAAATATTGTCAATAAATAGCAGCACGTCCTGCTTATTTACATCGCGGAAATATTCCGTCATGGTCAATGCAGAAAGGGCCACCCGCATCCGAGCACCCGGTGGCTCATTCATCTGACCGTAGACCAAGGCAACCTTGGACTCGCTTAGATTCTCTTCGTTAATAACCTTGGACTCAATAAATTCGTTGTAGAGGTCGTTGCCTTCGCGGGTGCGCTCACCCACCCCGCCAAACACGGACACGCCGCCGTGCTCCTTGGCGATATTGTTAATTAGTTCTTGAATCAGCACGGTTTTACCCACGCCTGCGCCCCCAAACAGGCCCACCTTACCGCCTCGGCGATAGGGCGCTAGCAGGTCAATCACCTTGATGCCGGTTTCAAAGACAGACGGCTTGGTCTCAAGCTCAACTAGTTTGGGTGCCGGGCGGTGAATGGGGGAAGTTTCTGCCTCACCCACGGGGCCTTTTTCGTCAATGGGATCGCCCAAAACATTAAAGATACGCCCTAGAGTCGGTGTTCCGACGGGGACGCTAATCGGCGAGCCGGTATCGGCAACCTCCATACCCCGAACCAAACCCTCAGTGGAGCTCATTGCCACACCGCGAACTTGGGAATCACCCAAAAGCTGTTGAACCTCGCAGGTAACTGAAACCTCAATACCCAGTTCGTTTTTGCCTGAAATTACAAGCGCGTCGTAGATTCTGGGCAACTCCCCGCCGGGGAATCGAACGTCTACAACAGGCCCAATGATTTGCGTAATGTAGCCAGTATTTGTCTTCTCTGCGGTGGTGACCATGCTTGCGCCTACTTCACAACTCTATCTTTACCCCATCCAAACCTTGGGCTATTGCCTTAAAAAGCTCCAGTTTCCGGATCGAATGCAGCTTAGCTGTCCCGGTGACTTTCTTAAGGATGTCTTTTATCCCAAAGTGTCACATAAAGATTATCACCATGCGGTACGCCGTGGTGGAAGAATTGCCGGTGTCTTTTTTCTAATCGGCAATCACCAATTAGCAATCCCTAATCAGCAATCAGGGCGACCAGTTGCCGCGCCGCGCCAGCGTCCCCCCGCACGGCTCGTAAATCTCGACGGATGCGCTCTAGCTGTTCAGGATGATCGAGGTAGTCGATCACCTGCTGGCCTAAATCTGAAGCGCTGAGCGCACCCAGCAGCTCTGGAACAATTTCTCGTTTTGCCCAGAGATTGGGCCAGGCAAACCGTTTGCCCGTTTTTTGAATCCATCGAATCGCTTGACGGTTGATAAGTTTGGTCAACGGCAGACCAACGCCGGGAAGATTTGCCGCGATGCCCAGCAGCCCATCCCATGAGCGCATTGCAGTAATATGCTGAGTCGGCAGCAGCACCATCATCGGAATGCCCAGGGCCCCTAGCTCAGCCGTATTTGCCCCAATGGTGGTTAAACAAAGCCGGCAGTGACTCAGCAGGTCGTAGGCCGGGAAAGAGCGCCAGAGATAGATTTTGGCTCCCGCTTCTGTCGCTAGGTAAGGCAGCGAGGCTGAATTCGGCGGGATAACAAGCTCGGTCGCAGGCCCGTTCATCAGCGGCACGACGGGATTATGGTTGACGTCGCTAAAGCGCTGAAGCGCGGGTAGGCTAAGACCTGGGGCTACCGGAATAACGCAGCGTACCGACGGACGGTGGGAGTGCAGATAGTTGGCAACGGCGCACACCAGCGGGACGCCGGGCTGTAGCTTATTGGGTTTTGAGCCGGGCATCAGAGCAATTAAGTCGTTTGTCGGCGGATGACTCAGCGGAGCGGGCAAATCCTTGGGCTGATGGCCAGCCGACACATCGCACATCAAATCGCCCACTACGGTCAGTTTGTGCTGATATCGCTTGGGAACTTTGGCAGTGACGCTGGGATTCATTACCCCGTAGCGATCGCCCCAGGCCAGCCAGCGAGCATCCCATTCGGCGTAAATCAGGGTTTTGTACCCCAGTCGTTTACCAATCAAAATTGGGTAGAGCTGATCGCCACCGAGGAAAATCACAGTGCCGCGATCGCGCCAGTCCCAATTTTCAGCGGTTTTACCCCGCAGCAAAAACGGCCAAAAGCATTCGGCAGCCTGCACCCGATCTACCTCTGGATAGCTTTGGGCAATGGCGGCCTCTTTGCCGCTGGCGTGGGGACAGGGCGATAAAATAACTGATATACGGGGGCGATCGCCAAGCTGCTGCCTCAGTTCTCGCACAACGGGCTTAACCCAGGTCATGATCTCCCCAGGGCCGTTGGAGAGAATCACAATATCAGAATCATTTGCTGGGACGTTTACTGGGGCGCTTACGGGGGAATTTGGGGGGGCACTCACGGGTCTTGCTCCGCTGCGATCGCGTCAATCGTCATTTAGCATAGCTTTTGCCAGAAAGCGCTAGCCTAGACTGAGTTTAGTTTTATCTTCTACCAAGATTCATCGTGACTCAGCCTGAAGTTTTGCGCGATTTGCTCAGTGCAGTGGCCCAAGGACAGGTTAGCCCTGAAACGGCTTACACCAAGCTTAAAAACCTCGACTACGAAGCCCTCGACGAATTTGCCAAAATTGATCACCACCGCGCCCTGCGCACCGGATTTCCAGAGGTGGTATGGGGACCGGGAAAAACCATAGATCAGATTGCGGCCATTATACAAACGATGGCGGCTCGTCAGGGCGATCGCGGCGGAGTGGTAATGGCAACTCGGATCGAAGCCGGGGTATTTGCCGAATTGCAGCAGCGTCTGCCTAAGCTGCGCTACTACCCGACGCCTCAAATCTGCGCTTTAGGCGACGCCGCTGACAGGCCGACCCAACCGGGCACCATTACCCTGGTAACCGCCGGTACAGCCGATATTCCGGTTGCTGAGGAGGCCGCTATCACAGCTGAACTCTCAGGCTTTGCGGTTCAGCGCCTTTGGGATGTGGGGGTCGCCGGGATTCATCGCCTGCTAGATAATCGCGAAATGATTGTCAATGCCGACGTGTTAATTGTGGCTGCCGGCATGGAGGGCGCTCTGCCCAGCGTGGTGGCGGGCTTGGCCCACTGCCCGGTCATTGCGGTGCCCACTAGCATCGGCTACGGCGTTCATTTCAACGGGCTGGCCCCGCTGTTAACCATGCTAAATTCCTGCGCTACGGGCATTGGGGTGGTGAATATTGACAATGGCTTTGGCGCGGCGATTTTAGCCGGGCAGATTCTGCGCACGGCGGCTAGAGTCGGCAGCAGGCCCAGCGCCGAACCGCCCCAGGCGGAAACCGCTAGGGGCGGCCATCAATAAGATTTAACGCCTCCCACAGCAGAGATTACAGCCCTTAGCATTGCGGTTGGGACAGGCGTATTTACAGCTTGCCCTGTCAGACTGCTGCGTTTGACTAATGACACGCCCTAGTGCAAAAAATGCCGCACGCCCGTAAACACCATAATTAGCCCCAGTTCGTTGGCGGCCTTAATGGAGTCTTCGTCGCGGATGCTGCCGCCGGGCTGAATAATGGCGCTGATGCCCGCACCAGCTGCAGTTCGGACAGAATCATCAAAGGGGAAAAAGCCGTCGCTGGCCAGGGTGGCCCCTGCCGCCTGATCTCCCGCCTGGGCTAGGGCAATATTGACTGAACCCACCCGGTTCATCTGCCCCGCGCCGATGTCGATGGTAGTGCGATCGCGGCTAATCACAATGGCGTTGGATTTCACATGCTTGACAATGCGCCAGGCAAACAGCAGTTCTTCGAGTTGGGGTGCACTGGGCTTGGCTTCGGTGACAATTTGCCACTGAGTCGGGTCTTCGGCCAGATCATCGGCGTTCTGCGCCAAAAATCCTCCAGCGATCGCCTTGACCGTTTGGGTTGGTCCCTGGGCCAGATTCTCTAGCACCAGCACCCGCAGATTTTTCTTGTTGGCCAAAATTGCCTGAGCCTCTGGCGCACAGTCTGGCACCACAATGCACTCTAAGAAAGTTTGCGTCAGGGCCGTGGCGGTGGCGGCGTCAAGGGTTTGGTTAAGCGCCACAATACCCCCAAACGCTGAGACTGAGTCCGCATTAAAGGCGCTTTCATAGGCCAACTTTAGGGTATCTCCCAGGGCGGCACCGCAGGGATTGGTATGTTTGAGCACGGCTGCCGCTGGCCCCTGGGCCGCTGGAAATTCTGCAATAATGCGGCGAGCGGCTTCTAAATCGACTAAGTTGTTGTAGCTGAGCGCTTTGCCCTGGAGCTTTTGGGCACTCGTCCAGCCCGTCGCCTGGGTGGTGTACTGATACCAGGTAGCAGGCTGGTGTGGATTTTCGCCATAGCGGAGCGTTTGCGCGGGAACGCCGCTAAGGGTGAACTGAGCCGGAATCGGCAGCTCAATCTCGTCGGCGATCGCCTGCTGCATTAAATATTGAGTAATAGCCTGATCGTAATTAGCGGTGTGGTTAAACGCCGCCAAAGCGCACTGCCGCCGAAACTCAGGCGACACCAAACCATCGTGCTGCCGGAGCTGCTCTAAACATGTTTCATACTGCTCAGCGGAACACAGCACCGTAATATAGTCGTGATTTTTTGCCGCCGCTCGAATTAAGGTTGGCCCGCCGATATCAATTTGCTCAATCGCCTCGGCAAAGGCGACAGTTGGCTCGGCAATTGTTTGCTCAAAGGGATATAGGTTCACCACCACCAGATCAATTGGGCGAATTCCGTTATCTGAGAGATCGCGCTGATCTTCGGCTAGAGACTGGCGCGCCAAAATGCCGCCGTGGATTTTGGGGTGAAGCGTTTTGACCCGTCCGCCCAATATTTCAGGGAAACCTGTATGGTCTGAAACCTTGGTGACGGCTAATCCTGCCTCGCTTAGGGTGCGGGCTGTACCGCCGCTGCTGATTAGCTCAAACTCAAACTCATTCACCAAGCGAGCTGCAAAATCAATCAGTCCCGCTTTGTCGGATACGCTTAACAGCGCCAGTTTTGCCATGCCCTACCTCGATCGCGCTAAAGCCTCTCATAGCATACCGATGAGGCACGGGTTGCGGCGGCCTGATCGGCAAGACTGAGAAAAAATGAGTTTTTTTACTTATTTAAGGGTTACATAAGTTAACTCTATCCGTTATATTTATTTATATAGATTTCAGATATTCTCGCAATGACTTCCACTACCTCTCGTTTAGCCTTGTTGTTCAAGCCCAACGTCAATGCTAACTTCTGGTCTCAGACTACTTGGGCCCTGATGCGCGCAGTTATCGGCATCATGATGATTCATAACGGCTTCGATAAGCTGGCCGATATTGAGAGCTTTGCCGCCGCTTACGTTGCCTACATCGGCTTACCTTTTCCCATCTTCTTCAGCTATATCGCTGCTTTCACTGAAATTATTGCTGCACCGCTGGTGGCAATCGGTCTGTTTACCCGTCCCGCTGCACTGGGTCTGTTTTTCACCATGTGCGTTGCCATGTATCACCACGTAAAGGTGGCTGGTCTCAGCTTGCCTTACCTGGAGCTCTCCGCCATTTACGCGTCCGCTTTCTTGTTCCTCACTATTAATGGCGCTGGCTTGTTCTCTACTGATGCCATCATTGCAAATTTGCTTGATGCAACAGCCCTGTCTAGCCGAGCTAAGCAAATTATGCGTCTTGAGAAGGCGTTTGAGGCTTCCGATGCCAGCAAGCAAGCCGCTGAGGTTGGTTAGTTAGCTTGAATTTCTGATCTTCAAATAGATTTTGAGGTGGAGCAGGCTTGCAAGCTTGCTCCATTTTTGTGCGAATCCGCTTTGTGATGAAATCTAGCCAGTGACTCATTATTCAGTGACCCAGCGTCACAGGGAAGCAAAGCTAGAATCGGTTGCTTCCGGTTTGGGCTAGCCAAGCCCGGGTTCCAAATGACTGGCACGCGATCGCAGCCACGGTCGCAGCTTGCTCTAAGGCCGCCAAAAATCCCTCGGTGGTTGCCTGGGAGAAGGCTGGCAGATGAGCTAGAGCATGGCAAAAAGCACCGTGGAAAATATCTCCCGCCCCCAAGGTATCAACGACCGCAACGGGAAGAACCGAGATTTTACCCTGGGCGGTTTTTGTCCACCAGCAAACGGGGTCGGCCCCTTGGGTAATGGCAATATAGGGGATTCCTAGGTTTTGTAAAAAAGCGGCAGTCTCAGCCTGAGTCGCGCAGCCTGGCGGATAAAAGTTAGCGCTGGCAATTCCATAAGTGGTCTGCCTTAGCACCGTTTCAAAGTTGGGCTTCCAACTGCCGCCGTCAACCACCACCGGAATTTGTCGCTGACGGGCCGCTTTAGCCAGAACCGCCCCCGCCGCCATCTGATGGCCGTCAATCAAAATCACCGCTGCGTCTGACAGAATCTTTTCAGGATTCAGCCCCGGCCCATCGAGGGCGGCCTGATGCCCGACGGCATTGCGAGAAATGACGGCGCGATCGCCTGTGGATTGGGTTACCAAAATTGAGGAGGCTGCCGGGGCTGCTGTTTGATCAGGGGTCAAGTCAATGATCTCAACGCCGTATTGGGCCAGATCCTGACGCACAAGCTGGGCGAGGGGATGGTTCCCCAGCCCGCTTAAAAGCTGAGCGCGATCGCCTGTGGACTGTCCCAAATGCTGAAAGGCAACGGCGGCATTGGTTGCTGGCCCGCCCGCAGCGGTTAACGCATCTAGGGCCACCCGTTTTTCATTGCTGGTGGGCAAGCGATCGCAGAGGTAAACCATATCTAAGGTGGTCAGTCCCACAAAAACCCCTTTCTTACCGGCTCGACTCACCATTGATCGGTATTACTTTTTCTAATTGCCTTAAAACTCATTCTTTAATTCTTCCAAAGCGTTAGCAATTTCTTGATCATCCGGATAAATCACTTGAGCCAGATTCTCGGCAGCAAGACGCCGGTGCTGAGTTGTTCCTTCACGTAAATTACGCAGTACAAAATAAAGCTTTATGATAAATGGCTGTTGCACTGTGAGCCCCTATGAGCCTTAAACCCTGCCCAGGCACGCTTTATTTAGTGGGCACCCCGATTGGCAATCTGGAAGATATTACTGCCCGGGCTATTCGCATTTTGCAGTCTGTAGATTTAATCGCCGCCGAAGACACTCGCCACACCGCCAAGCTGCTGCACCATTTTCAAATCACCACGCCCCAGATTTCACATCATCAGCACAATCAGGCCCAGCGTATTCCTGAGCTGATCGAACGACTTAATCAGGGACAAAGCTTGGCGCTGGTCACCGATGCGGGGATGCCGGGTATTTCTGACCCGGGAGCGGCTTTGGTACGCTCCTGCTGGCAAGCAGAGCATACTGTGGTGCCGATTCCGGGGCCAACGGCGGCGATTAGTGCTTTAGTGGCTTCTGGGTTGCCGACGGAACGGTTTGTATTTGAAGGGTTTTTGCCTATGAAGGGCAAGGCGCGGCAGCAGCGATTAGAGGAGATTCAATCTGAACCGAGAACAATAGTGCTTTATGAAGCGCCCCATCGGTTGCTAGCGACATTGATGGATCTAACGACGGTTTTGGGAGGCGATCGCGCCACCACCCTAGCCCGGGAACTGACCAAACGCCACGAGGAGTTTTGGCGGGGGACGTTGCAGGAAGCATGTGAGTATTATCAAGCGATCGCGCCTAAGGGCGAGTTTACGCTGGTGATCGCAGGGGCCGAGCGCGAACAGCCTCAGCTTTCTAAAGCGGCGCTTAAAACGGAGCTGCAAGCTTTGATTGAACAGGGGTTATCGCGATCGCAGGCGAGTCGTCAGTTGGCCCATCAGACTCAGCTTTCTCGCCGGGAATTGTATCAACTGGCGCTATCGCTGGATGAAGAGTAATTTTGGCATGTGGATTGGTGAAACGGTAATAAGCTTGAGGCTTCTGACTAACTATCCAGCGGACTCCGAACACCCCGTCCACCCCGATTCAGCACATGGGTGTAAATCATGGTTGTTTTCACATCCCGCTGCACAGATTGCTCATAAATATGATGCCGCCTCACTATTATCTTCATACGAGGATCGATAGAACGCTTCCAGGAGACACAACCAACAAATTAGGCAGCATTATATGGCAGTCTTTTTTACCTTTGCCATCTTGCACAATAATTTGAGAATAATTAAAGTCTAAATTTTTTACACACAGCCGTAATCATTCCATGAAGCACATGCCTGTACTGTAAAGCAAACTGACTACCAGATAGTGGATACCATCTAGGTTGGCCAAAATCTGTTTAACTAAAACAAGGCACTTAAAGCAACCGTTTGCGGCGATGCCGCCACATGCCGCTAATCGCTAGATGGGATAAATAAGCCCTAATTTTAGGTGCTCCCATGTCTTTTATATGCTGCTTGTGATGAAACAGAATGAAATCCCGGATGTAGTGAATATAGGATTTTTTCCGTTGAAAGGCAGAAATGCTTTAACCGAGCAACTTCTCTAACTTAATCGAGTAAGCGTGGCGGCTTTGATAAGGCCATAGTAGATGCTGTATAACTTCCCCATAGG
>JBCDFX010000089.1:0-11600 GCA_039177155.1 Cyanobacteria bacterium P01_H01_bin.119 | reverse complement strand
GGAGCTGCCGTCGAACACGCTAATGATGGCGCTATCGCGCAGCATTTTTTGGAAAACGCCAGCATCATGCTCATCACGCATATAAAAGCGCGCCCCCAGCACCACAGAGATGTCCTGCATCATCTTTTCCAGCGTGACAGGCACAAAGTACTTATCGACCGCCGACCAAACGCTGAACTGCTCTGGCACCACATGAAAACCGCGAGCGGCCCCAATATTGACGCAGTCGCAGGTGAGAATGTCTAAAAACCCATTGATTAGGGTGCGGCGAGCGTGGGGCATATCCAGCACGGTCTTTTTGCCGTAAAGCTGGCGGTTGAGGGCAAACTTGAGCGTCGTCCGCAGCGTGGTATCGGCTGCTCCTTGGGAGAAGGCTGCACACAGCGCTCGGGTAATCTGAAAGCCTTTAAGGGCTAGCTCTAGGCCCTGACCTTCTTTGCCCAATAGGGCGCTTTCAGGAACAAAGCAGTTATCAAACTTGATACCGCTCATATCAGCGGCGCGAATGCCGTGGGTTTTAATTTTTGGCAGGTTGGAATAGCTAGCGGGATCGAGCTCGCTCTTATCCACCATAAACAGAGATAGGCCCCGATTGCCGCCTTCTTCATTAGTGCGGGCCAGCACATAGGTCAGTCCAGAAATAGTGGCTCGGTTAATCGGCCATTTTTCCCCAGTGAAGCGATAGCCACCGGGCACCTTTACCGCTACGGTGTCGCCGCCAACTAGGTCGCTGCCGTGGTCTCGCTCAGAGTAGGACAGGCACATCGCGCCGTGGTCGTTGATGATGTAGTTCATCAACTTTTGCTTTTGCTCAGGCGTGCCGGCCATCCAGGTGAGGAAAGACCAGAAGAGGGTCGTAAAGGCAATAGAAATATTGAGATCTCGGCGGGCCATTACCCGCACAAAAGACACAAACTCCTCAAAGGAGGTAAACTCGCCGCCGCAGTCCGTCGGGACGTAATAGCGCTGAAGCTGCCAGTTGTAGAGCCAAGCAATTTCGTCATGGGGAAAGGCTTCGCTTTCATCGATCTGCGCCGTTTGCTGGAATGATATGACGTTTTTAGGGTCGTTAGGGTCGCCCAGATCTCGCTCTAGGGACTCTGCCAACCAGTATTGCTTGAACTGTTCTATGAGGCTTGCCATGGCTGAAATTGTCAAAATAAATGGCTAGGAAACAAGATGGATGTCAAAACTAAGTTTTCGGCACTAAGTTTTCGGCGTGCTCAGTTGCTGAACAAGAGATTCGATATCTCCCTGGAGATCGCGGACTTTAGCGGTTAGGCCCGGATTTTCGCTCCAGTCGGCAACCACGTCTAGTTTGCCTGCCATAAAGCTGGCCTTACAGGCTCGCCGCTGAATTTTACCGCTGGAGGTTTTCAGAACGTTGCCGGAGCGCACTAGGGCAATGCCGTAAACCTGTAGCTCATGGACTTCGGCGATCGCCTGTCGAATCTCCGCCAGGATATCTTCGGCGGGGAGGTCTTGCTGTTGGGAGCGCTCGACTTCCTGGACCACCACTAACTTTTCTTCCCCATCGTCAATGATGGAGAACGCCGCGCCGTAGTCAGGGCGCATGGCAGGATGCACCTGCTGCACCGTCCACTCAATATCCTGAGGATAGTGGTTGGTACCACGAATAATAATTAGATCTTTGATTCGTCCAGTAATAAACAGTTCCCCGTCCTGCATAAAGCCCAAATCTCCTGTGCGCAGGAATGGGCCGGCAGAGGAATCATCGCTCAGCCTAGCTCGGAAGGTCTCCTCGCTGACCTCAGGTCGCTGCCAGTAGCCATGAGCCACACCGGGATCAGCCACCCAAATCTCACCGACCTCATCTGGGGCACAGCGGGTTAGCTTATCTGGCTCGGCAATCACTACCTGGGTTTCGCAAACTAGCTTGCCGCAGCCGACCGTATCACGAATATTAGCGGCGCTGGCTTTAGCTCTCTCAACTCTGCCCTGCTCCAGCGCGTTGGCATCCAGCGGCAAAATAACCGGCTCTTCGGTGATGGGATTAGTGGAGACCAGCAGAGTCGCTTCAGCCAGACCATAGGCAGGGGCAAACGTCTGCCACTTAAATCCATAGGGTTCGAAGGCTTCAGCAAATTCACGCATTACCCGGGGATTAATCGGTTCAGCGGCGTTGCCGGCTCCCTTCCAGCAGCTCAAGTCCAGCCCTTCTCGCTGTTTTGGCTTGGTACGGCGAACACATTGATCATAGGCAAAGTTCGGCGCTTGGCTGTGGGTTGCTCGGTAGTGAGAGATGGCCTCTAACCAGCGAATGGGGCGCTTAACAAACGCCAAGGGCGACATGACATAGCAGGGTGCGCCGTTGTAAAGCGGCTGAATAAGCCCTTCGACTAGGCCATAGTCATGGAAATAGGGCATCCAGGTTACGGTTGGTCCATCGGCACTATAGCCGCAGGCCCGCTGCAGGTAGGCGGAATGATGCAGCAAGTTGAAGTGACTGAGCATCACGCCTTTGGGCGTAGATGTGGAACCGGAAGTGTACTGAAGATAGGCCAGAACATCTTTGTTGACCTGGGGATCTACCCACTGATCGGCAAGGGCCAAATCCACTGTTTCGGTGTCAATCCAGTCCATGGTGCCAAATTCGGGGAAATCGACCCCGGCCTCGGCCATCAGTTCAATAATGCGATCGTTGCTGAGCACAAAGCTGGCGTTGGCATCTTTAATGATTTCGCGCAAACGGGGTAGGGCTCTTTTCATCCGCCCGGCATCCGGCGGCGGCACAGGAATAGCAATCACCCCGGCGTAGAGGCATCCGCAGAATGCGGCAACCACTTCAACTCCCTGAGGGTAGAGCAGCAGCGCCCGCTCTCCTTTTGCCTGCTTTTGCTGGAGCAGGGCCGCGATCGCTCTGGCATGCTGATCTAATGAGGCATAGGTGTAAGCTGCACCCTCTTTTTTGCCATCAACCAAAAATTGATAGGCCAGATCGTCGGGCTGCTGAGCCGTTCGGTGACGTAGCAGCTCAACAAGCGTAGAAAATTGAACGGCTGGGCTAGGAGGAGAGTGAACCATAGGTCGGGAAAATTAGGGGTGGACAGTGGGCTCAGCTAATCAAACAGCTACCGAATCTAGGCTGTCGGTGGTCAGCAGCGCTGACAAATCACTAGGCAAGCCATCTTATGACTGAAGCCAGGTTCCCGGTCTAATAGGAATGCTGACATAGACTTCAAGGGCTAGCTTGCTCACAGTGGACGCTTTACAAAAACAAAATATCAGGGCATAAGTGATGAACTTTTTGTATGTATGGCGTAGGTTCAGCGACCCGCTAGGGCTCAACGAGGATTGATGAACCGTATCGCTTTATATTGATTCATATCTAATGGAGAGAATGCCCAAATCCAGGGATAATGCTACAGAATCCCGCCATAGCCGAGAAGATTGCGACCCCCCACTGATATGCTCTGGCTATCCCCCTCTGGGCAAAACCAGCCAGCGATGGCGCTGGCTCAAGCTCGAGTGCATATTTGGCGCATTAGCATTGCTCAATCGCCCCGTATCTTGGCAAGGCTGGGTGAGTGCCTGTCTCCGTCGGAATGGGAGCGGGCAAATCGGTTTCGTTTTGATCGCGATCGCGATCGCTTTATTGCCAGCCGAAGCAGTTTACGCCATATTTTAGGGCGCTATCTCGAATGTGCAGCCAAGGATATAGCGTTTGGCTACGGTGAGTTTGGCAAGCCTTTTTTGATGCACAAGACTAGCCAATGGGGCGAGTTGGAGTTTAATTTGTCTCATTCCGGCGATCTGGCCCTTTGCGCCGTCGGGCTGCAGCCTGTCGGAATCGATATTGAGCAGATTAAGGCGCGATCGCGGCTCGACAGCTTAGCCCAACACTGCCTGAGCACCTCAGAATATCGGAATTGGCACCAGCAGCCTGAGGCAGACCGACTCCAGATCTTTCTAAAATATTGGACCTGCAAAGAGGCCTATCTGAAGGCCGTCGGCAAGGGGCTAACCCAGGCAATGAGCGAGATTGAACTGGTGCTCAAGCCCTGGATAGCGCTGCGCCACTGGAATACGCCCAATCAAGACGCGCCTAATCAGGCTGAGCCCTGGACACTCAAGCAGCTGGCAGTGGGAGAAGATTATGTGGCCGCGATCGCGGCGGCAGCGCCAACCTTGAATATCATTGGCTGGCAATATGATGCCGCTGCCCTTCAGGACTGCAGCCCCCTATCGGGTTCAACCGAATAGGACGTAATCAATAATTCATTGATTTTGCCGCGCTTGGTCCCTTTAGCGTTAATACTGCGACTGGCCTTGATTTCGTGCTGTTGAAAGCCTTTGTAAAGCTCACGAATAAACTCACAGTCTGAGTTAGAGAGCATCACCTGCGCTCCGCGGGCCGCTAGGATGCCAAAGGTTTCCCGCAGCCGCACCTGATCGTCGGCCTTGAAGCTGTAGCGGTTGTATCCGGTAAAACTGCTGGTGACGCTAATGGGATGGTAAGGCGGATCAAAATAAACAAAGTCTCGCGGCCCCCAAGACTCATGGTTGAGGGTATCAAACCCGACCTGTCGGATTTCCACGCCCTGGAGACAGGCTGCAGCGGCTCGGATCAGGTCCGGATCGCAAATTCTTGGATTTTTGTAGCGGCCCATGGGCACATTAAATTGCCCCTTGGAATTTTCCCGGTACAGACCGTTAAAACAGGTTTTGTTGAGGTAAATCAGTCGGGCGGCCCTTTCTAAATTGACGCTGTTGGCAGCGGCCCGGAGCTGATAGTAGTAGTCTTTGCAGTGTCGGTCGCGGTGGTCTGCCAGGCGTTGGATCAACAATTCTGGATGATCGCGCACCCATCGGTAGACATTAATCAGTTCTGCATTGATATCGAGCAATCTCACACGGCCCGGCTGCTTAGGAAAATTAGGCTGACCCGCCAGATGAAAAAAAATTGCCCCGCCGCCGACAAACGGTTCGCAGTAGGTGCTGAACCGCTGCGGAAAAAACTGCTGATACTGATGAATTAACTGCCCTTTACCCCCTGCCCATTTCAGAAACGGGCGGGCGGGTAGAGGCTGCGATGACTTAGAGGGGGATGTGAGATTAGCGACAGACGTTGACAACGGCTGAATCCGAAAAAGATTGACGGCGACCTCCCGCTGGCTGCCGGGGGGCTTACCTCGATGGGAACTCGTCTCCTAAGATAAGATAAGAACCAAATTTCGGTACTTTTTAAGACAAGTTTTCTAACCGAGGGGGACTTCCTCAAGTCGATTCGCCATGCAAGAATTTTTTGAGAACGTTTTTCGCTATCCTCGCTATCTTATTTCTTTTTCCCTTGGGATATTGCTGAACGCTATTGAGCCGCTAATGCCTTTGCTCAGGAGACCTACCACAGCGATCGCACTGGTTGGCTCTGTGGTGGCAGGGTTTGTGTTTTTGACCTTTACCCTGCGAGCCATGCTAGGGCTAGATGCGGTTTAGAATCAGCGCTTTAAGCGAGTTATAGTTTTGGTCAGATTGCTTACCGCACCGAGTATTGCTGGATTGTCCGGCATTAGCAGAAATCTAACTTGCAATCCTGCGAACCTTTTGGCGGGTTGCCATAACAATAGATCGTTACGTTTTAAGGAGCCCAAACCATGGCAACAAATCGTCGAGTGGCAAGGGTTGCTGCGCTGATTAAACGGGAAATCAGCCAAATGCTGATGAGCGGCATCAAAGATGATCGGGTGGGGACCGGCATGGTCAGCGTCACGGATGTAGAGGTCTCAGGAGACTTGCAGCACGCCAAAGTCTTTGTCAGCATCTACGGCACCGATGAAGCCCGGGCTGAGACCATGGCCGGCCTAAAAGCGGCGACCAGCTACGTGCGCAGTGAGCTAGGACAGCGGGTGCGACTGCGCCGTACGCCAGAGGTAATTTTTCGAGAAGATCGCTCCTTTGAGCGGGGCACTCGGGTGCTGTCATTGCTCAATCAGCTTAGCGATGAACGGGCGCAGAAAGACATTGACGACTGGAACAGCGACGATCCTGAAAGCTGGACAGTGGAATCAGCAGAGGAGGACATGGCCGAAAATGCCTAGTCCCACCATGGGTAGTACAGGGCGATGATGCCTGTCTTACCGGATATCGACGATCTGAGCCTAGCGGCACAGGCAGCGCAGATGGTGGTGGTGCGGACCACAGGCCACCTGTTTGACCATGAAATTCAATATCCCGATTGGGAGGCAGACCGGGCCAGCCTAAGCTATGCGCTGGAGTCCCTCGGCATTGGCGGCGTCATTTTGCTGGGCGGCAGCGCGGCAGAGGTGGGGCTGCGATCGCAACAGCTTCAGAGCCAGTCTGACATTCCATTGCTGATCGCAGCGGATATTGAAGAGGGCGTCGGCCAGCGCTTTAGCGGGGCCACCTGGTTTCCGCCGCCTATGGCCCTGGGTGAGATTGCGGGAACCGATATAACTGGCGCTGATGTAACTGGCGCTGATGCAACCCGGGCGATCGCTCTGGCAGAAGCCTTCGGTGAGGCCACCGCCCAAGAAGCCCTAGCAATTGGCCTCAACTGGATTTTGGCACCAGTGGTCGATGTCAACAATAATCCTGAGAATCCGGTAATTAATGTGCGCGCCTTCGGCGAGTCTCCAGCGCTAGTGGCGGCACTAGCCGAGGGGTTTATTCGAGGCTCACAGCGACATCCAGTATTGACAACGGCAAAGCATTTTCCCGGTCATGGGGACACGGCGCTAGACTCCCACGTGGCCCTACCGACTTTAAACCACAGCCTAAATCGCCTTAAAGCGATTGAACTGCCTCCCTTTCAGCGAGCGATCGCGGCCGGCGTAGATGCGGTGATGACTGCCCATGTAAATCTGCCAGCGGTTGATCAAACCCATCCGGCAACTCTATCTGCCGCTATTTTGACCGGGCTGCTGCGACGCGATTTGGGCTTTGATGGATTGATTGTGACCGACGCGTTGATTATGGGCGCGATCGCCGATCGCTACGGTCCATATGAGGCGGCGATTTTAGCCATAGAAGCCGGCGCTGATATCCTGCTGATGCCCGCCGACCCAGCCGGCACCATTGCTGCCGTTATTGAAGCCGTCACTATCGGGCGGCTATCGCGCCAGCGGGTGCGAGCCTCTGTAGAGCGGATCTGGCGCGCCAAGCTCAAAGTTGCTGCGGCCTACAACCCCGTGAGCCACCACCCCCACGCCTGGGAGCAGATTCAACCCGCCCCTGTCAACCTAAATCACCTGGCTCAGCCCCAGGTTCGGCAGTGGGCGTCAGACATTCTAAGCGCATCCCAACAGCTACGAGGCACCATTAGCGACTCCCCCCAACAAGCCTGTCTCCCCGCCAGAAATTTGATCGTGGTCGATGATTTACTCGACTGCCAATTCTTAGGCCGTACAGCTCCAGCGATCGCCCATCCCAGAGAGCGAGGCTACAGCCTGCATATTGCCGACAGCCGCACTCTGCCGCCCAAAGATACCCCCTTAGAATCACTATCAACCCTGATGCAGGTGTTTATCCGAGGCAATCCCTTTCGCAGCGTAACGCCACTGACCCAGCTTGCCGAAGCCTGGCTGCAGTGGCTAATTCAGTCGAACACTCTACAAGGGCTGGTCATTTACGGTAGCCCCTATGTGCGCGATCGCTTTTTGCCTCAGATTTCCGATACGCTTCCCTTTGGCTTCACCTACGGCCAAATGCCAGAAGCTCAAGCAATCTTATTAGCCAATCTCTTTACCGATAGAACCTCATCTGAGACCAAGCGCGATCGCATTTTTACTGATTGATATAGACCACCCCTTCGACTCCGCTCAGGGGACGATGGCTGAGGCTTCGACGGTGAGCTCAGCCGAACCGCGGAGTCGTTCGCATAGCGTCTCCCTGAGGGAGAAAGCCAGTCAAATGTAGCGAGAGCTTGGAGAATTGGTATTACTCAATCTTCGCCTTATAGTTAGCCGATCGGTCACTGACTCTCTGGCGACTCCGTCCCGCAACTGCATTTGAGGATTAACCATTTGGAAACTGATCTTTCGGTAACTGACCACCAGGAGACTTAGCAGCCACATTCACAAAATAAGGTAGCGGCTCCCGAATATAGCACCAGGTGCGGCTGATATATCGAACCAACACCGGAGCCGCAACAGCAATAAAGATTAACCCTATCCACCAGTTATCGCGAAATTCAGCCAGCGTATCCACCGGATTATCCTGACTAACCTGGGTAGCCCAAACTTCTAACCCAATCGTCAACAGATTATTGAGCCCATGACAAAAAATAGGAACCCACAGCGATCGCGTTTGCAAGTAAAGCAGCGCCATCACAACGCCAAACACCGATAGTCCCACCGGGTTTGGATGCAGCATCCCAAAAAACAGAGAAGAGCTGATAACAGCAAAAGGCGTCCCCCACTTAGTCTGCCAACGGTGCAGCAAAATCCCTCGAAAGATAAACTCCTCAGCTAGCGGGGCCACCACCACAATACTCAAGACAATCATGACCCCATATACGCCAGGACCGACCGTCTCAGCGGGAGCAAAAATGGCCGGCGCTTCCTGCAGCGTGCCCTCGACCCAGGTGGGCTGGACAAACGACAGCAGGTAATAAGAGACCTGAAACGCGCCCATAGAGAACATCAGCAGGCAAACAGTCAATGCAGTGCCAAAAGGCCAGGAAAAACGTCCTGGGAAATTTCCCATCAAGGCACTGAGCCTAAGGTTGGGCCGCCCTTGCCACAGCACGGTAGCGCACACGCCCCCAAACACCAGAATGTAGATCAGCGGAATCAAAAGCGGATCGTCTGTGCCAAAAGGCAGCACGCCCAGGGCATCCAGAATGCTCAGCAGCAGACCAGCCGCTGCCCCAATAGCGATAAAGGCCATCAGCAGCAGCCGGGTTTTAAGACGCTTAAACGGATTGACCTGCACCATAAACACGCCCGCTCCAATCCCCCAGCCAGGGACAGTAACCGCCACAACGAGTTGAAATCTAACTGATGACAGCCCCTAGTGTAGCGATCTGAAGCTTGATTGGGGGGTATAGCATAAGTCAGATTGCTTATCACACCCGGTATCGCTGGAGTGGTTGATATAAGAGCAACCTGACTCACAGCCTTATCCTAACCGTCTCTTCGGCTGCTATATCGCCAGGCAAGAGAGCGCTCTGTAGCGGTCCGCGAAAAGGGGCGATTTGGGCCATAACGGCCGGATTTGGATAATTCTCGCTGTAAATAAAAACAGACTGCTGCGGCAGTTACTGATGAGTCATATTGAAATCGGGAATAATGAAAGGGTCTAGGGAGCATCAGCGAGCCGTCAGAAAGCGAATATCCACCGACTATTCCGCCTTGCCAAAATTGTCCCTGTCTACTGCAAATCGGGGCTTATCTGGGCGTTTGCCGAGCTGTAACGCTGCCAATATGGACCATGACCCAGGAAATATGGTCAAAGGGAAGCTGCTGATCGTCGATGATTCCCTGGAAACCCTAGATTTGCTCTCAGCATTCCTTACCGCAGCAGGCTACTGGGTTCACTGCACCCAGCATGGGGCTCAAACGGAAGCGATCGCGGAGCAGCTCCGTCCCGATTTAGTTTTACTCGATATCTGTCTGCCGGGCACCAGCGGCTACGACATTTGCGAACAGCTTAAGCGCAACCCGATACTAAAGCCCATTCCCATCATTTTTATGAGTGTCTCCGAAGACCGCCAGGACAGGCTCCAGGCGTTTTCTGTGGGCGGCAGTGACTACATCACCAAGCCCTTTTGGTTTGAGGAGGTTCAGGCGCGAGTTGCCAATCAGGTGACGGCGTATCAACTGCAAAAACGGCTGCAGGCCCAAACCAAACGGGTCCTTGCCTCCAAGGGGCAAATGCCGCTGCTGGCCGATTTGCAGCAGGTCATCAGCCGCCAGTCTGCGCGCCTGCAGGCCCAAAACGAACAGTTACAGCGCGAGATTCACGAGCGCAGACACGCCGAAGAGGCCCTGAGAATTGAGCAGCAAAAGTCTGAGAAACTGCTGCTTAATATTTTGCCGAAAGCGGTTGTTGATCAGCTTAAGCAGTTTCAGGGCTCCCTGGCAGAACGCTTTGAAAGTGCCACCATTTTATTTGCCGATATCGTCAACTTTACGCCGATGGCGGCTCAGGTGCGTCCGCTGGAGCTGGTTAATTTGCTCAATCAAATTTTTTCCGAGTTTGATCGGCTGGCAGAGCTGCATGGCTTAGAGAAAATTAAAACCATTGGGGATGCCTATATGGTGGCAGGGGGCCTACCCGTGCCCACCCGCGACCACGCTGAGGCGGTAATGGAGATGGCGATCGCGATGCAGAGCGCCATTCAGCACTACACTCGCCTGGAGGGTGAACCTTTACAGCTTCGTATTGGCATCAATACCGGAGACGTGGTCGCCGGAGTCATTGGGATTAGAAAGTTTAGCTACGACCTTTGGGGGGACGCGGTCAACGTCGCGAGCCGGATGGAATCCCAGGGGCTACCGGGCAAAATCCAGGTGACTGAGACCACCTATAAGCATTTAAAGAAAAAATATCGGTTTACCCCTGCCGGAGAGGTCTTAATCAAAGGAAGAGGCACCATGAAGACCTACTACCTTGTGGAAAAAGCCATTATCGGTTCGGGTTTATAGCGTGGGTCAGATTACGCGTTTCATCCAATATCGCTGGAATCTTTTGATTGAGGCTGACAGGCAATAATACCCAGAACAATCCCCAAAAACTGGACTAAAAAGCGCCTCAAACAGCGATGACGATACCCTTCGAATGCCTCACGATAGACATTTTTCTGCGCCCAGGCGCTGCTCACAGAGGGCTTTTTCGTCTGCCGCCAAATCTTCCCAATCGATGTCTCGCCGCAGCACCATCCCATTGTGGCCCACCAAAATCCTGGGCAGGGTTTGCATTTCAATCACCTGCAGGGTTTGCATATTGTAGGTGGTGTAGGTGGTAAGGCTGGGCGTGTCAAAGCTGATATCTACAATCGTTAGAGCTTTTGCAGGCGGCAGGCTGCTATCGATAAGCGGCCGCGGTCCTGCGCCCAAAACCCCCGTGTGCAAAAGCTGTAAGTTGCCGCGATGGGCGGGATAGTAGGCGTGGTGATGGCCGCTAATGTAGGTATGAACATCATATTTTTCTAGCATGGCCCGCAGTTGATCCGCGTTAGACATCACCTCAGCCGGGGTATTGCGGCCCTCGGCTACCGGGTAGAGGGGCAGATGCCCCAGCAAGATACGCATCTTGGCCTGCTGAGCGGCTGGGCTACCTAAAGCTTGCTCGACCCAAGCTAGGTTTTCGGGAGGGATTGTGTCGGAGGAGCCATCCCAAGCCAAAAAGAAAATACCGTCTCGCTCAAAGGTGTAGTAGAACGGAAAGTCATTGCGATCGACAAATTCAATGCCGGGATCATGGACGGGATCACGCCAATATTCTTCGGCAATATCGCGCTCTTTTTGAAATAGAAATGTGCCGCCAACGCCCCGGGCTCCGGACGCATCGTGATTGCCCACGGTAAACCCGTAGGGTATGCCCATATCCCGCAGCCTGGCCCCAACGTGTTGATCAAACCCGGCCCACATTTCCCGCATTCGCTGCTCGGTTAGGGT
>JBCDFX010000088.1:0-11641 GCA_039177155.1 Cyanobacteria bacterium P01_H01_bin.119 | reverse complement strand
ATTTGATCTTTTTCAAATAGCAGTTGGGCCGTCAGGGTATGGACATCTTGATTGTTTTTATAGGCGCTCACCAATACGGGTTCATCGCTGAGATGGGCCAAAATTCGCAGCTCAATCTGGGAATAGTCCGCTGATACCAGCAGCCAGCCCGGTTCGGGCACAAAAGCAGCTCGAATTAAGCGGCTAAAGTCAGTGCGAATGGGAATATTTTGCAGATTAGGGTTGGAGGACGACAGCCGCCCCGTAGCCGTCACCGCCTGATTAAAATCCGTGTGAACCCGCCCTGTGTCAGGGCGCACCAGGTTTGGCAACGCATCGACATAGGTAGACTTCAGCTTAGATAAAGTGCGATGCTGCACAATTAAATCCACCACCGGATGGTCACCCTGGAGCTTTTCCAAGGTAGAGGCATCGGTGGAATAGCCACCAGATTTATTGCGACGGGATTTGCGCTTATCTAACCCCAGCTTTTCAAACATTAGTTCGCTCAGCTGCTTGGGCGAACCGAGATTAAACGTCTCTCCTGCTTCCTTATAGGCCGTTTGCTCAATATTAGTCAGGTCAATCTCAAGCCGCTTAGAAAAGCTTTTAAGGTAATCTTGATCGATGCGAATTCCCCGGAACTCCATCTCAGCCAAAACAGGTTCTAGGGGCACTTCCAGCACTTTGAAAATCTGCGCTGCCGCTTCTCCTTGGTTAAGCTCTTGCTGAAGCAGCGGCATAAGCTGAAATGTGGTGTATACATCTGCGCCGCAGTAGTGGGCCACAGCGTCAATCTCTAAATCGGCAATGGTTTTGCCCTTAGGAACCAAGTCACTGTAGCTCTGGGCCGTCAAATTGAGATATCTCAGAGCCAAATCGGTCAGGCTGTGGGTGGTTTCGGGATTAAGCACGTAGCTCGCCAGCATCGTGTCAAATACGACCCCCGCCAGTTGGATACCCTGGCAGCGCAGCACCAGCCGATCAAACTTGGCGTTTTGCAGAACCTTGGGATGCTCTGCGCTTTCAAGAATCGGCTTTAGGACATTGAGAACCGTTTCAGTCGAGAGCTGCGAGCCTTGTTTGTGTCCGGTGGGAATGTAGGCCATATCGCTGCTGCCGCTGCCCCAGCAGCAGCCAATGCCCACTAGCTCTGCATCGCGAGGCTCTAAGGCAGTGGTTTCCGTATCCCAGGCTATGGGCGAATGGTCATCGCGACGCTGCTGTAGGTCCTCGACAAGGGCCTGTAGTTCAGCTTCGGTAGTGACGATTTGCGGCTGAATCTGGACATCTTGGGGTGGGTCAAAATCAACCGCTTCGGTTTCTTCAGCACTGAAAAAGTCGAGATCGTCGCTTTCGAGAGGGGCCGCCACAGATTTATTGGGTGCGTCTGCGGGGGCTTCACCGCCCAGGGCAACCTGAATAGTGTTAAACCGCTGCAAAAAGTGATGCAGCTCTAGCTTTTTCAGCAGGGGAGTGACTAGGCTGGGGTCAAAGCCTTCTAGCTTGCAGGCGGATAGATCGACATCAAGGGGCACATCCAGCACGATACGGGCCAGATATTGAGAATGCTTAGCGGCCTTCTCGTCTGCAACAAGCTTCTTTTGGGTAGCCCCTTTGATATTGTCGATATTGGCGTAGATATTTTCGAGGGTGGTGAATTCGTCCAATAGCTTGACGGCGGTTTTTGCGCCAATGCCCTTAACGCCAGGAATATTGTCAGAGCTATCACCGCAGAGTGCCTTGTAGTCAATGACTTGGTTGGGTAAGATGCCTAGCTTTTCCTGAACTTGCTGGGCCTTAAACTCGCTGGCAAGGGCTTGGGTATTGCCTTTTTGCGTACTCCTCAAGTGCAGAACAGTGGTAGTCTCCTGGTCGTCGATCAGCTGAAACAAGTCTTGATCGCCGCTGAGAATTTTCACGCGGTAGCCTTCAGCCTTGGCCCGAGTTGCAACGGTGCCGAGGACATCGTCGGCCTCGTATCCCGGCGCGGTGAGGGTCGGTAATCCGAATGCCCGCAGAAGCTCTTGCAGGTTTTCGACATCTTCTAAAAATCCGGGGGGCGTTTCGGGTCGCCCGTCTTTGTAGCTGTCGTCGGCTTCGTGGCGAAAGGTTGGACCGTCAAGATCAAACGCTACGGCGGCGTAGGCGGGCTGCTCTTGAGCCATAATGTCGAGCATGGATTTAAGAAATCCGTAGCAGACGCTGGTGGGGACGCCGGTAGAGGTGCGTAGCCCCCCATCTGGGCCACGGGCAAAGGCATAGTAGGCTCGAAAGGCCAGAGAATGGCCATCGACAAGCATAAGGACGGGTTTGGCGTCGGTCACGGGCTTGCTCAGTGTGCAGACAGCTTTCTCATTATGAATGATTTTGATCGGCTAAACGGGCGATCGCGCCCGCTCCACCCAACCGTCGCCCCCAGGTTGAGAATCAGGCCCGTGCTCAAAGTTAGCAGCCTCTAAATTTAGTGACCGCCAATTATGTGACCGCCAATTATTTAGTGACATTTAAATAAAAAAAGGACTCCCTTGGGAGCCCAGATTAGTAGAAAAATTTTCTACTCGTTATTCTCTCGATTTGGAGGAAGTGCATATTGCCACAGCTGTCCCACCAGTCGCGGCAGTGCAGTTCTAACCACAGTTATGGTATCAAGCTCTACAGAAAATAATTCACGAAACTTAATCGGTTTTCCGAACTTTTGCATAGTAAAAGCTGATGTGAAGTCTTAAGCAATGTTATAAGTCGCCCTGCGATCGCCGTTTTGCCCGATAAGACAAAGCTGAGAATCCGGCATCATCTCAAAAATCAGTATTTTCTCTAGTGCTACTTTAAAGATTTCGTATAGCTACGGCGTTTGAGCCGTTCCGGACCGGAGCGCTTCCATTAGCCTGATTAAGATTGGGTCGGCTGTTTACACGATTTACGACAAATTGGGCAGTGATCTCCAGGATGAATTTTTAGTAAAGCTTATCTAAGCACTCGTCTGTTCATCCTGTCCCTATGACACTCTGGAACCAGATTTTTGAGGAAATTGCGCACTAGCGGCGTTTTGCTCTGCCTGATGCATCCATGACTTCAGGGATATTTTTGGGCATCTAATTCGTCGTTGGCTGAAGCGGTGCTGTATTCGACGATTTTGAACTGAACGAGGTCCGGGTTCGTACAGTCGTTTATTTGATTGGTTCCTATGGTTTTACGCTACTCGAAAGAGGCTACGCAGACGCCTATCCCAAGTAAGATATCGTCGCGTTCTTCCGCCTTAAACGCTGCCTCACTACGTGGACTGGGTCGGGAGTTAAAGTTTAGGGCATACGAGTACGGCAAGGGATTGATGCAAAATCCTGAATGGTTTTTGATGCGGCGGCTGGCCCGCTCAGGAACCATCCGAGCGCTCAGTCACCGCCTACGCCAGCGGCATTACGCGGTGGGTTTGCAACAGCAGCCTGCTCGTAGCCAAGATTTGGATCCCCTTTCAAAAGAAGCCGTTGTTGCTGTGCTAGAGCATACGGGGCTTTATGCCGGACTGCGGCTGTCGGACACTACCGTTGCAGAGCTGCAAACCTTTGCCCAAACTTATCCCTGCTACGGCAACGGCAAGCCTCATTTAGGCTTTTTATATCGCGACAGGCATCAGGCCCGAAAGCGCTGTAGTCAAAATATTTTGAGCGGCCACTATCTCAATCTTGATCATCAGTGCGCTGCCGTCGATCGCCTGCGGCAAGATCCGGCTATTTTGGCGATCGCAGCGGATTATTTGCAAACCGCTCCGGCCTATTTGGGCAGCCAGCTTTGGTGGAGCTTTCCGGGCAGCGCTGACCCGGCAGAGCGCTGTCAAATTTCCCAGGCGTTTCACTACGATTTAGACGGCTATCGATTTATCAAGTTCTTTTTCTATCTGAGCGACGTCGATGAAAGCAGCGGCCCCCATGTATTTGTACGCGGGAGTCATCACCAGATGCGGTGGCATCATCGCCTGTTGCGCAAGCGCTACAGCGATAGGGAGATTTTAGGCACCTACGGAGCGGCGGCGGTTGCCACGCTGTGCGGCCCGCCCGGATACGGATTTATTGAAGATACTTTTTGCTTCCATAAGGGCACAGTGCCGACTGACCGCGATCGCCTGATGCTGCAGATTGAGTTCGGCATCAAGGACTACGGCATGCAGCACCGCCGCGTGCCCTCCGAGAAGCTCAGCCTGATCCCTTTGGGCTAACCCTTTAAGCTAATCCATTTAGAGCAGCCGAACGGACGATTAGGACAAGATTGCAAGTCAGATTGCTCTTATGTCAACTAATCCAGCAATACTGGGTGCGGTAAGCAATCTGACCAGCGTCGTTTAGATTGCTCTTATGTCAGCTACTCCAGCGATACTGGGTGCGGTAAGCAATCTGACCAGCATACTGGATCAGTCAAACTGGGGCGGCAGCTCGCTGGGGGAAAGTTCGCCGGGCAGCGTCGGCGTCGGCGCTGTTAAATCGGGGTCTGGTGCCGGCTGCTCATTTGCTGGGGGGATAATATTGTTGACCGTTGGCTCTCCGCCGACAACAACGGTATCGGGCTGATTTGCGGTGGGGTCAAAGGTGGAAATAGCAATGGAGCGGGTCACCTGCTGCCCGGCACTGTTGGTAACCTGAAGCTTTAGCACCGTTTCTTGATCGGGACTAAGCTGCACTGGGATAGCCCCCTCAAAGCCCACCGTACCCGGTGCCGGACTTAGCACCACTTCTGTATTAGTTGCCGGAGCAACCCGCCAGGCTACACTAACTGACGGTGGCGGCTGTCCCGGCAGCACCGGAACTGAGAGGCTAGTCGCGCTGTTGCCGTTTACCGAGAAGCCCAGGATACGCGGCGGCAGCGGCACAACTTTAATTAGCTCGGTTGTTTTACGAATGGGGTTGCTGCGCTGCTCCGTTTTGGAGAGCAAAGACAGCTCAAACGTGTAGTCTCCGGCCTGAGTAACCCCGGTGGGAATGCTCTGGCACACCAAAAGGGAGTTTCCCTGCTCCTGCCCCACTTGGCAAAAAGGCTGTAGCCCTTCAGGAATGCCGCTTTGCCAGTCAAACTGCTGAGCTGGCATAACAATAGCGTCTTCAGTGCTGCGTCCCACAATTTGCAGGGCAAGGAGATTTTCAGGGTTAGCGATCGCCCAGTTTAACCGCACCATGCCCTCGTTCGCCGGGGGGGCTTCTCCGGCGTTAGGATCGGCAATTGCTTGACCGGGCGGGGCTTCAACATAGTTGGGCTGAGTGGGACTAAAGCCCAGAATCTCTGGCAGCGGCACGGGCAAAATGCTGACCGGAGTAGCAAACTGAGACGGAGCGCGATCGCGTCCCGGTTCGGGCACGACGGTTAGGGTAAAGGTATAGTCTCCGGCCTGGGGCATCTCTAAGCTGACATCGGTGCAGCTCAGCTGCTGTCGCCCCACCGTGCAGTTTTCTTCTAGCTCTGGCGGTAGCCCCAGGCTGAAATCGTAAGTAACCGGGCTGCCGATTACGGCACCGCCATCGCCCTGGCCCAAAATTTCTAGGCTGGCAATTTGCCTGGGATAGCTTACCTGAAAGTCAACCTGTATGCCGTTTTCGTCGGTCACCGGGTATTGGGTTTCTGTGGTGGCAAAGCGCAGCACCTGAGGATTGCCCGAGGGCCGCAGCCATAGCCACACCCCCAACAGCACCAGGCTAATCAAACCACCACACCCCACCAGCAGCGGCCAAAACCATCGTCTGGATGAGCCCCTGGCACTGCTAGCAACCGGACGATCCAGCGGGTCAACGGGCAAATCTCCTAGAGCACCCCCAGCCGGCTCTGCCGGGGCGATCGCATCTGAAGACTGATGCTGAGCATTGTCATTTAAGTCCGGCTGCACCGACTCAGATCCGGGTATCCCTGCCATAGGCAAAGTAGCGCTTCAATACAAACGATTGACCATTTGTGACATCATACCGTTTGATGCCAAAATGCTGCCTGGTGATTCAATCACTCTCCCTGACGGTGAAATCAGCTTAGCGGTGCCAGGCAAGCAGGATCATTGTGGCGAGGATTATTAACGTGGGTGCTGACTGGGTAGGAGCTCATTCGATCTGCATCAAAGGGCCGGAGCAGTACGTTTAAGCTGCTGCCGTGGGTTAAATCGGGATCGAGCCACGGTTCATAGGCGGCAGCGGGCAAAATCACGGGCATCCGATTGTGGATAGGCGCCATCAGCGTATTGGGTGCCGTGGTCAAAATGGTGCAAGAGTAAGTGGCTTCGCCGCTGGCCCCGTCCTGCCACCGCTCCCACAGCCCGGCAAAGGCAAAGGGGGCGCGATCGCGCAACTGAATATAAAAGGGCTGCTTTTGTTTTTCCTGACGCTGCCATTCATAAAATCCGTCGGCCACAATCAGGCATCGCCGCCGCTTAAAGGCGCTGCGAAAGGAAGGCTTTTCGGCGACGGTTTCTGCTCGGGCATTAATCAGCCGGTTGCCAATGGTTTTGTCCTTAGCCCAGCCGGGAATTAGCCCCCAGCGCAGCTGTCGGTGATGGGGCTGGGGCGATTCAGCGGTGGCTAAAATCGCTGAAACCTGCTGAGTCGGGGCAATGTTATACTGCGGGGCCAGAACTGGCGACTCAAACAGGCTAAAGTTTACCGCGATCGCCTCTCCAGATTGGGTTTGGCTGTAGCGTCCACACATTATATGAGCTTCATCTATTTTGCACTGGCCTCAAGCTTTGATAAAACCGTTTTACCTGTTCTTTCTTGGCAGGCTTGCCTTTTGTAGAATTCTACGTAGATTTAGGTATTAACAGTGTTTCTTAACGCCTGAAGAACACAAAACGTCCGTAAAAACCAGGTGCCCTTCAATCTGCCGACTGAAACTGGCCGACCTCGAAACGTTTTCCTATTGACTATTATCTGACGCCTAGCGCATCTTATCCAATGAAACCAATGTATACCCTTCCGAAAGTAATGCTGGCGATCGCTGGCACTGCCGCCTTAAGCGCTACGGTTAATGCCGGTGCCGCCCAAGCCGTTACGCTAACGCCTACCACCGATGTCACCGACTGGAACAAGCAGTGGGTGGTCGAAGGCCGAGCGGGTCAGGCGGGCACCAGTGGCAGCTATGAGTTTGCCATTGGCCCCAGCGGTGCTTCTGCCGACAATACCGGAGAAATTCAATATGCCTGGGGCAATAATCAGCCCGTAAGCTGGGATTTGACCTGGGATGGAACCACAGCCGCCTTCACCGTGGCGGGACAAACCATCAGCTACACGCCGGGTCTCTCGGGCATAATTGACGCACTGACCATCAATACCAAAGTCATTACGCCAAGTAAAAATATTGCTCCCGGCACGGAGATGTTCTTTCAGATTGATCAGGTTAACGGCAGCGCCATCGCGCCCGTCTCCAGCCTTAGCGTTGGCCCTCAGAACGGCAGCGACTTTAATGAATTTGCTTTTTTAAGCGATAGCGCAATTACGTCCCTGTCGGGCAGCGCAACCATGTCCTGGCTATCGGGCAATCCGACTAGCCAGGGTCAGAGCCGGGTGGCATTTCAGCTTAAGGGATACGATGCCCCCAATCTTGATCCTGAGCCTGTGCCTGAGCCCTCTTTGCTGTTAGGGCTGCTGGCAGCAGCGGGCTTTGGTGCGCTGCAACAGCGGAGACGGGCTGTCTAAGTTCAAATTCTAATCGGGGAGCGGTGGGTGTGCCGATCGCGGTCTATCCCTCGCTCCCGATAGCATTAGCGACTGCTGTATGACTCGACCTGGGGCGTAACGCCTTTTTGTCGCAAACAGTTTAGGTATTCGACCTCGGACTCATCGAGTTTATAGTCCATATAGTTGTCTTTTATATCGAATACCTTCTGTAAAAAGTCGTTGCCCGACTCGCGCAGCGCCCGGGCCAGGCTGGGCTGACTCAGACGTTTGGGCAAACATTGGGCAACCGCTGTTAGGTCAGTGCCGTCTGCCGCGATATATTGAGCGGTATCCTGGCTGTTTTCGGCGTAGGCAGGCTGGGTCAGCCCGAGCAGAAAACCCCCGAGCAGTAACCCCCCGAATAGCAAACTCCAAAGAGCGCGTAATATGCCAAGGCGCTGAGCTGCGAACTTAGCATATTGAGAAATAATCGCCAGCATCTCTTTGACCTCGTGATGGATAAAGCATTTGCACACTTACTAAAATAACTGCAAAAATTAAATCATTGTAAAAAGCCCTCGACTTCGCAGTAAGCAATCTATCCAAAGCTATAGCTGCTGCAACTCTTTCAAAGAGTGGGCTTAGGCAGTTTCGTAAATCTTAAAAGAATAAGCTTGAGTGGGCATTAAGGAACCCTGCGATCGCCCGTTAACGGCATTAGCATTGTGTTAACAAACACAAAGGACGCGATATCTTATCAGTTTGCCTATGGTTCGCCCATCTTCAACTGCTCCAACGCCACTGATTCCGAAGCCGCTAGGGGCTGAGCCGTCGCCTTCGTTTTCGCTGCTGCGGATTTATCAGTCTCCCATTGGCAAAAAGTTAGTCACGGGTCTCTCTGGATTGGCCCTGGCGACCTTTGTGCTGGTGCATATGGTGGGAAACCTGCTGCTGTTTGTGGGACGAGACGCCTACAACGCCTATGCCTATCACTTAGAGCAGTGGGGGCTGTTGCTTTATCTCGTGGAGGCAGTGCTGCTGGGCGCGGTGTTACTTCACGGGGTGGCAGGTATTCAAATCTTTGTGGGGCGGCTGCGATCGCGTCCTACAGGCTATCGCACCTACCAATCTGCCGGGGAACCCAGTCGTCAATCGTTGAGTTCTCGCACCATGATTGTGACAGGTGGGGTGTTAGCACTGTTCTTGGTGGCACATCTGCGGACATTTAAGTTTGGTAAGTTTTATGCTGCGACGCTGCCGGGCGAAACTGCCGTGAGAGATCTGGCTCGACTGGTAATTGAAACGTTTCATCATCCGATTTATGCCTTTGGCTACGCGGCGGTGATGGTGCTGCTGGGGGTTCATCTGCGCCACGGCATCTGGAGCGCCCTACAGTCTTTAGGCGCTATGGGAAGCGGCTTTCAGGCAGGGATTTACACCTTAGGCACGGCGCTGGCGATCGCGATCGCCCTGGGGTTTATTGTGCTGCCTCTGAGTATTTATGCAGGCTGGGTGGGATAGTTGGGCATGGATCTAAACGCGCGAACTCCGGCGGGACGGCTTCAGGATAAGTGGGACAATTTCAAAAACCACTGCAAACTGGTCAGCCCTAACAACAAGCGCAAGCACCAGGTGCTAATCGTCGGAACCGGGCTAGCGGGCGCTTCCGCGGCGGCGACTTTGGCAGAGCTAGGCTATCAGGTCAAAAGCTTTTGTATTCAAGACTCGCCCCGCCGGGCTCACAGCATTGCCGCTCAGGGAGGCATTAACGCCACCAAAAACTATCCCAACGACGGCGACACCGTCTGGCGGCTGTACTACGACACTATCAAAGGCGGCGACTATCGCTCCCGGGAAGCCAATGTGTACCGGCTGGCCCAGATCAGCAGCCAAATTATTGATCACTGTGTCGCTCAGGGGGTGCCCTTTGCGCGGGAGTATAGCGGCCTGCTGGCCAACCGCTCCTTTGGGGGTGCCCTGGTATCTCGCACATTTTACGCGCGGGGGCAAACGGGGCAGCAGCTGCTGCTGGGAGCCTACAGCGCCATGATGCGCCAGGTGGCGGTAGGCAATATTGAGCTATTTCCCCGACGGGAAATGCTGGAGCTGGTGGTGGTAGACGGGCACGCCCGAGGGCTGGTGGTGCGCAACCTGATTACGGGGGCGCTAGAGCGCTACAGCGGTGATGCGGTGCTGCTGTGCAGCGGCGGCTACGGCAACGTGTTTTACCTCTCTACCAACGCCAAAAACTCAAACGTAACGGCGGCCTGGCGCTGCCACCGCCGGGGCGCAGCTTTTGCCAATCCCTGCTATACCCAGATTCACCCCACCTGCATTCCGGTCTCTGGAGACTATCAATCCAAGCTCACGCTAATGAGCGAGGGGCTGCGGAACGATGGCCGGGTATGGGTGCCGAAGGCGGCTAACGATGGGCGATCGCCCGCCGATATTCCAGAGGGCGATCGCGACTATTACCTAGAGCGCAAGTATCCCAGCTTTGGCAACCTGGTACCGCGAGATGTGGCCTCCCGCAATGCCAAGCAGGTGACCGATGAAGGGCGCGGCGTCGGTAAAACCGGGCTGTCGGTCTATCTAGACTTTCGAGATGCGATCGCCACCCAGGGACAGACCGCGATCGCAGCTAAATACGGCAACCTATTTGAGATGTATCAGCGGATTACCGGAGAAGATCCCTACACCGTTCCCATGCGAATTTATCCGGCGGTGCATTACACCATGGGCGGGCTGTGGGTGGACTATCACCTGATGAGCACCATTCCGGGGCTGTTTGTGCTGGGTGAGGCTAACTTTTCCGATCATGGGGCAAACCGATTGGGGGCCAGTGCCCTAATGCAGGGGCTCGCCGACGGTTATTTTATTATTCCTTACACCTTGGGAGACTACCTGGCCCGCAATCCCCTGCCCCCGGTGCAGTGCAATCACGTCGCCTTTGCCGCAGCCGAGGCCGAGGCCCGCGATCGCCTGCATAGGCTGTTGTCCATCAACGGCAGTAAAACCGTGATGACCTTTCACCGAGAGCTGGGCCGGATCGTGTGGAACTACGTCGGTATGGCCCGCAGCCAGGAGGGACTAGAGAGCGCAATCGCCCGTATTCAAGACTTGCAAGAGGAGTTTTGGCACAATTTGACCCTCCCCGGTGACGCCAATACCCTTAATAAAACCCTAGAGTTTGCGGGACGGGTGGCCGACTTTATGGAGCTGGCCGAGCTAATGGCCCGCGACGCCCTGCACCGGGAAGAGTCCTGCGGTGGCCACTTCCGAGAGGAGTACCAAACCCCTGAAGGCGAGGCCAAACGGGACGATCAGCATTTTTCCTACGTAGCGGCTTGGGGCCACCGGGGAGATAAGCAGCTGCCTCAGCTTTATAAAGAGCCCCTAACCTTTGAAACCGTGGAGCTAACCCAGCGGAGCTATAAATAAAGACTGCCTGCTAGGCACTCTGAGTCTGCACGGGCTTGAAAAAAGCTTGCGCGTCCTACTTTAACCACAGTCTATGCCCGCATTATGCCGACTTTAAGGACGGCTGAACCCTATCGCTCCTCAGAGCGATAGAAGATGTTCTGATTTGTATGGATGACGATGTCTGCCCCGCGATCGGCTCGGCCTACCGTTGGCTTTGTGGAGCAGTCCTGTCAACTCTATCTGAGCGCATCTCCCTAGAGTGCCGCCTCCATTGGTAAGCGACGCCAGAAACGCTACTGGCTGCTCACCACTGACCCAGAGACGTTGCCCGACAACGCCACCTCGTTTGTGATGGTGGCGGCTCCAGACATCGCACTGAATCAGATTGGGGACAGCTATGGCTTTAGAACCTGGATTGAATATGGCTTTAAGCAGGCCAAAGATGCTTTAGGGTGGAAAGTGGTTGGAAGAATTTGCTCAACAATGTGCGCTTAATTATTCAACCTCTGGTCTGTTTCAACTGGCTAAAGCAGTGGCTCAAGGTGTTTCCCAATCCTCAACTAACAATGGGCTTTGAGTTGCTCACCGAGCACATGAATCAGTTTTACCGCCCACTTGGT
>JBCDFX010000087.1:0-11702 GCA_039177155.1 Cyanobacteria bacterium P01_H01_bin.119 | reverse complement strand
GGTGGTGCTGACCGTGGGCGTGGGCTTAATTCAGCTCTGGGTTCCCTTGGGGGCTTGGCTAGGAGCGGTGATTACAACTTCTTTGGTTTATGTACTGGCTCGCCGAGGCAACACTTTATCTATTGAGCGGTTGATTTTGGGAGGGGTAGCTTTTAGCTCTTTCTTCGGCGCGATTCAGTCCGTGCTGCTGCTGCTGTCTCCCGATGGACAAATTCAGGCAGCACTCAACTGGCTGATTGGTAGCCTAAATGGCCGCGGCTGGACGGAGGTCAGGCTGGTTGGACCAGGTGTAATAGTAATCCTGCTGGCTGGATGTTTGCTGGCTCGTCAGGTCAATTTGCTGAATTTAGGCGATGATCTGGCTACGGGGTTGGGTACCTCTCTGGTGCGATCGCGCTGTCTGATTGGGGCAGTGGCGACCCTGCTGGCGGCAGGGGCCGTTAGCGTTGCCGGGCTGGTGGGATTTGTGGGCTTAATTGTGCCCCACGGCGTGCGGCTGCTGGTGGGAACAGATTACCGGCTAGTGCTGCCCTTTTCGGCCTTGGGCGGTGCGCTGGTGCTCTCCGGGGCAGATTTGATGGCTCGCTCTGGCCCAATTGAGCTGCCGGTAGGGGTCGTTACGGCTCTGCTGGGGGCCCCGGTCTTTATTTGGCTGCTGTACCGTCGTCGCGCGCTGGGGGGGATGTAGCCATGCCTTTAGAAACGCGCAACCTGTCGGGCGGCTACGGCGATCGCACCATTGTTGAGGCGATCAGCTTGGCACTAGATGGGGGAGAGTGGCTGAGCCTAGTGGGAGCAAATGGCTCAGGCAAATCGACACTGCTGCGGTTAATGAGCCGCATTCTTAAGCCCCAGACGGGAACCGTGATGCTCTCTGGGCGAGATATTCACGCATCGTCGCCCACTGATGTTGCCCGCCGCCTGGCGCTGCTGCCCCAGCAGCAGGTGTTGCCGCCGGGGTTAACGGTTTATCAGCTGGTGAGTTTGGGGCGATCGCCTCACCAACCCTGGTGGCAATGGGAGCTAGACGCCGCCGGCCGGCAGCAAGTCGAAACGGCCCTGGACTGGGCAGAGCTGCAAACCTACCGCGATCGCCCGATCAGCGATCTCTCTGGTGGTGAGCGGCAGCGCGCTTTTTTGGCCCTAGCCCTGGCTCAGAATCCTCGGGTGCTGCTGCTAGATGAGCCCACCACATTTTTAGATATTCACTACCAGCTTCAGATACTAGAGCTGCTAAAGCGACTGAATCAGCAGCAAAATCTGTCGATTATTACCGTCCTTCACGATATCAACCTGGCGGCGCGCTACAGCGATCGCCTTGCCATGATGCGCCAGGGACAGCTTTGGGCCATTGGCCCCACCCTTGAGGTGCTGACCCCAGACAACCTGCGTCACGTGTTTGACGTGGAAGTCGCTTTGGTGGAAACCTCGGTTGGTCTACAAATTTGCCCTCTAGCGGCCAGTGGTCCTATTGCCAGCGCGGATCTGGCCTCCAGCGCTCGATAAAGCTTTCGCCCACACACACCCTGTCGTTTATCTACCTTTCCCTGTGCAAATAATATGAACTGCCCCCTTTTGTTGAGAATATTTCTTTTTAGTGCCCCAGTTTTAACCGCCCTAAGCTGGGGATCGATGGTAATGGCTAGCGCCACTGCCGAAGTTGATGCCGGTGAACCAGGTCTTAGTAAGTCTGAAAAGCCCAAAGATCTTGTGCTAAGCGGCGCGATCGCGCCCCCTAATCCGTTAATTAAGCCCGTTATTGTTTCCACAGGCTCAAACAGGACTGAATCTCGTTTAGTCAACGGGCTAAATCCCCATTCAATCGCAGAACTTAGTGAAACCCCAGCGCCAGAGAGCAACACTTATCGCTCAGAGGCGGCTTCCGAATCCGATGAGAGGGTTGCCCAGACTGAGGTTCCAGAGGACCCAGAAGCAGACACTCCTCAAAACAAGCAGTCTGAGGGCGAGGCCGATGGTGGAAATGTGCAGATCGACGGCGGCAGCATCCGCATTACGGTCACCGGTACCCGCAACCCCACACCCATCAACAACGTACCCGCCACAATCACCGTCTTTGAGCTAGAAGACTTTGACTTTTATCAAGTGCAGGGCCTCCAGGATTTGCTGCGCTATGAGCCTGGGGTTTCTGTGCGCGATAATTTGCGCTACGGCGCTCAGGATGTCAATATTCGCGGGATTGAAGGCAACCGGGTGCTGTTTCAAATCGACAATATTCGGTTGCCGGAGCGATTTGAGTTCGGCCCCTTCAATATTGGCCGGGCCGACTACGTAGACTTTGCCACCGTACAGGCGGTAGAGATACTGCGCGGCCCTGCCTCTACCCTCTACGGTAGTGATGCTTTGGGCGGAGTGGTTAGCTTCCGCTCCCTAGAACCTACAGATCTGCTAGGAGAGGATGACGACTTTGCCACAGACTTTTCGACCACCTATCTCAGTGCAACAGGTGGCTTTGAAAACGTCGCTCGAGTCGCCTTTCGTCAAGGCCAGTCGGAAGCGGTAATCGTCTACAGCCGCCGAGACAGTCGTGAGACCGACAACTTCGCCGAAAGTCAGTTTGTTGACAGCTTTGATCGCGAAGGCAACACGATATACGGCAACGTGATTTATAACCTGGATGAGTTTAGCCAGATTGGATTTATCTTTGAAGACTTCAATCGCAATAATTCTCGCATTGAGTCTACAGGCAATCTGGGCACTAACCTCAGCGAAAGCGAAATTATCTCAATCGATCGCACCCGGTTTAGCGTGAGCTATGAATATGACGATCCCGATAGCGAAGGGTTTTTGCAGTTTGCCCAGGCCCAGTTGTTTTATCAGACCGCTACCACCACAGAGCAAGTGGTCGAAGAGCGAGCAAGCGGTTCCGGTATATTCACCGGGTTTCCAGTGCGCCGCGACACCGAAAATCAGTTTATCGGCGACAGCTATGGCGGTGAACTACAGCTGCGCAGCGATTTTTCCACAGGTAGCCTAGAACATCAGCTCACATACGGATTGGACGTTTCCAGTACGTTTAACGCTCGCCCCCGCGATCGCATCCAAACCAACTTAACAACCGGAGCCACAACCCGTTCGATCCCGCCGGATGAATTTCCCGTTAAAGATTTCCCCGACGGGGATACCCTGCGGCTGGGCTTATATCTTCAGGATGAGATTTCCATCGGTGCTCTCAGCCTGATTGCCGGCGTACGGTTTGACTACTATAGCCTTACGACTTCCCCCGATTTGGCGTTTAACCGAAATGGGGCCGAGTCTGCCGATTTAAGCGCCTCGGCTTTTTCACCCCGAGTTGCGCTGCTGTACGATGTTACGCCAGAAATATCGGTGTACGGGCAATATTCCAGAGGGTTTAGAGCCCCGCTATACAGCGAGATTAACAGCGGCTTTACGAACTTGACAGGTGGCTTTTTCCGTTATGAAACCCTGTCCAACCCAGATCTAGAACCGGAAACTAGCAACAGCTTTGAGGTTGGAGTTCGGGGCAATTTCTCCCAGTTTGATTTTGGTATTACGGGCTTTTACAACACCTACGACAACTTTATCCAACCCTTTGCCCAGACCGGAATTCGCTGTTTAGTTCCCGCTAATCCTTGCCCGCCAGGTCCCACCAGTGTCTTTCAGTTCCAAACTCAAAATATCTCTCAGGCTCGCATTTATGGGGTTGAAGTCAGCGCCGAATACCGCTTTAGCCCGGAAAATCATGGCTTTAGCATTTTGGGCAGTTTGGCCTACGCCGTAGGCGATGATTTGACCGCCAATCAACCCCTGACGACGGTCGATCCGGTAACGGGTGTGGTTGGGCTGCGCTACCGCGCTCCCGACGATATTTGGCGGGCAGAGCTGATTAGCACCATTGTGGGTACGCCGCGGGTTCCTCAGGGCAGCACAAGTTTCTTGCCCGAGGGCTTTACCGTGCTGGATTTGATCGGCAGCTACAACGTTACGCCTAACTTTGGCATTAGTTTAGGCGTTTACAATCTGCTCAATACGGAGTATTACAACTACTCTGAGGTGCGAAACCAACCTGCCAACTCCCCAGATATTGCTCGCTTTAGTCAGCCGGGGACTAACTTCCGGGTGGGATTCACGTTAAGTTTCTAGGGAGTGATTGGTTGCTGGGTTAGCCGGGGCTATTTGCCCCGTGCTGAGCCAATAGGACAATATTTTCCTTTAGGGCGTGTCATCAATTAATTTTAGAGACCTGATTCGGCAAGCCGTAGCACGCCCGACCATTTCCATCGACTGGGGGCTGTAACAGCTATCTTTAAAGGCTTTGACGTTTGAAAATTATGACAGCCCCTAGTGTTCTCCTCCGAGGGTTTAGTTTAGGCTAGGCCCTTTTTCTTACTCATTGACGGCCTTATTTCTGCATTTCTGGAGAGTTATGATGACCCGCTTACGGCATGTGAACTTAAACCATTTGGACCTAAACTGGCCGCTCGGCATAAAGCTGGGGGCGATCGCGCTGCTAGTGGGGGCGATCGCGGCCTGCACCAGCCCGCCAACCGATGTGGCAACGCCTGACGGAGCCGAACCAACCGCTGAAACCTCAGAAGTAGAGGCAGCGGACGCTCAATCCGTTGAAGGGGCCGATCGGGTTGTGGCCCTGTCTTCCCTAACGGCTGATATCGTGGCCAACTTAGATAACGAAAAACTCGTTGGTATGCCGGGCAATCCTCTATTTAGCGAAGATCCCAAATTTGAGGGGATTGAGGTGGTTAGCCAGGGGCGCATAGAGCCTGATTTAGAAAAAATCGTTGCCCTAGAGCCTGATTTAGTCGTTGGGGCTCTAGGCTTCCACGACACAACTTTGGCCAGCCTAGAGGAGCTGGGGATTGAAGTTTTAGCAGTAGATGCGGCCAACTGGGATAGCCTAAAAGCAATCACAACGGATTTGGCTGAGCGTACCGGCACCAGTTCAGACGAGCTGATGGCCCGCTACGACGCCTGTTTAGCTCAGGCTCCCGAAACCGCTCCTTCGGCCATTGTCTTAGTAAGTCGCCAACCGCTGCTGTCGCCCAACAAAGAGAGCTGGGCCGGAGACTTTTTGGCCCAGTTCAATATTCCAAACCTGACTGCCGATTTGCAGGGAGACAGTCCCTTTGATGGCTATATCACCCTGCCCGAAGAAAAGGTATTGACCGTCAATCCAGAGATGCTGCTGGTGATTGATACAGGCGACAATCTGTTAGAGCAGCTTAAGGGCGATGCATTTTGGGGCGAGCTGGCGGCAACGCAGCAGGAGCAGGTGCATTCGTTTGAATATCTTGGCTTGGTCAATCCTGGCAGTATTGCCAGCATTGAAGCAACCTGTGAAAAGCTGGCGGCTTTAGGCTCTAGCTAACCCCTTACGATGGGTATTGATTTTATTTAAATCTTGACCCTATCTAAGGCGTGTCATTAGTTGAGAACAAAACTGACGGATGACTCCAGTCTATCGGCTAGGAGCCATAATCCTTACGTTGTCAGCAGCCAATGGCTAACTGATGGCGGACCCTAGCGTCCCGACTTTGGTTTAAAGAAATTCCCGGTTCTAAATCAGGTGTGGTTTCTGTCCATTGCTTGATCAGATAGATTAGATTGACAGTGTTCTTCCGATTGAGAAACGCCGTCAATCGCACCATGGGCGCAGTTTTATTTTTTTTACGCCACGGCCAAACGGCCTACAGTTTGACTGGGGGCTATTGCGGCACCCCAGAAAACGATCCGGGGCTAACGCCAGAGGGCAATAAAATGGCGATCGCGTTTGCGGATGCCTATGCTCATCTGCCTTGGCAAGCCGCCTATGTCAGTCCGCTGCGGCGGGCTAGGGAAACCGCTATGCCGTTTTGTCGGCGCGCTGGCTTGGAGATGACTCTCCAAAACGGTCTGCGGGAAGTGATGTACGGCCAGTGGGAAGGACTACCCCCAGCCGTGGTAGATAAAAAATTTCACGATGACTATTTGAGTTGGCTAACGGATCCTGCCTGGTCTGCTCCTACGGGCGGAGAACGGGCCGTGGATATTGCCCAGCGCGCCTCCCAGGTGCTCGACAAGATTGAGCATACTCACCCCAGCGGCAATGTGCTGCTGGTCTCTCATAAGGCCACCATTCGGATTATGCTCTCGCTGCTGTTGGGAATTGATGTGGGTCGCTACCGCGATCGCATGGAGATGCCCGTTGCAGCAGTCAGCATTGTTGAACTGGCGAGCCGTGGTCCTCGTTTCCACCGCATTGCCGATCGCTCCCATTTGAGTGAGGGCCTACGGGCTTTGCCCAGTACCTAAACCGTTAACTATGCCCCTCAAACTTTATTTACTCCGCAATGGTGAGACGGAAGACTGCAAAGCCCGCCGATATTGCAGTCGCGATGGGATATCTCTAACGCCTCGGGGAGAAGCAATGGCCGGCTGGTTTGCCGAAACTTATCAAAACCTGCATTGGACAGCGATTTTTTCGAGTCCGTTAAATCACGCTCTGGCTATGCTTAAACCTCTATGCGGCGCGCTTAAAACAGCTATGCCGGATATCCAAACGCGAGATGGCCTGCGGGAGCTAAATTTTGGCAACTGGGAGGGTTTCTCCGCAGACGAGGTCAATCAAAAATTTCACGATGACTATATGCGCTGGCTAGCTGATCCGGCCTGGAATGCCCCCACAGGGGGTGAAAAAGGAATTCGGGTTGCCCGCCGCAGTTCAGCGGTGCTAACTGAAATTGAAGATCGCTATCCCTCAGGCAACGTACTGATTGTTTCTCACAAGGGCACGCTGCGAATTATGCTGTGCAGTCTGCTGGGGGTGGATGTAGGGCGCTACCGCGATCGCCTTACCCTACCGGTGGCCTCACTTACCGTAGTTTCTATCGCTGGCTATGGCCCGTTTGTAGAAGCCTTAAATGATTTCACCTATTTACCCCCTGACCTGCGCCCCAAACTACCCGGATAAGGAAATTAAGGAATTAATGTCTATCGCTTTGATCAGATCGCTTACCGCACCGGATATCGCTGGATTAGTCGATATAGCAGCAATCTGACTCGTAATCCGTCCAAACTTTCGGCAAATCACAAACAAAACAGAAGAGGAGCGAGTGCTCCTCTTCTACACAATCAAATCGTGAGTCAGCTCAATATGCGCTAGGCTGCAAGTCCAAGCCTAAGAGCTTTGCTGGCGTTTACGCGCTTTGCTCATCCCGAACGCTGCTGCCACACCCACAAGCCCTAAGACTGTGGTTGGTTCTGGCACATGCGCGGCAGTTAGGGGATTATCGACCGTGCCGTTATCGGTGTCGGCAATAAACGTCATGGTTCCGCTGAAGCCGTTATCCCAGCTCATGGCCAAAGTGCCCCACATATCACCAGTGGAAATATCCAAAGGATTACTGTACTCCCAACTATCTGGCGCCTGACCAGAAGCTGTTTCAAATGCCCAACCGGAGGCAGAGCCAGGGGTGCTAGGGAAGGCACCATCATCAAAAGCCGTATTCCCTGGGATGCCGTTGATGGTCAAGCTGGAGACGGACAGCGCACCACCTGCGTTGAACGTCCAGGGACTCCCAAAGGTTGTCGAACCGGAAAAGGTTAAATCCCAATCGGTTCCAAAGGCACCGCCTGCGTTTGCAGCGGTTGTGCCCCAAATTGCTTCTTCGGTTGAACCATCTAAGAACTCAACCAAAACCTGCATGCCATCCATATCAGCGCCCCCGGTGGTGTAACCGCTAATGGCGGACTGGGCTTGAGCTGAAGTTGAAAGAGCAGTTCCAACCAAAATTGCACCAACAGATGCGATCGCAACTGAATGACCTTTGGAAAGATTCAAGTAAGCCATAAACCAATCAATCCTTTGAATACTGTTTGCACACAATAGAAGAAAACTTTTTTGTCCCCTGAAACTATTTCTTCTCGCAGAACCATAGTGCACACTTTCTTGGGCCGTATCTTGCAAATCTTCTAAGATTTACCCAAACTCAAAAATCAACTATTTATTGCTTAATTCACAGGTATTTCTACGCGGTTTTCAGTCATAACCTAGTCCGCAAAATTAGCGACTCTAAAAGGAACTATGGCAGGATGCTTTATAGTCAATTTCAGCTTTCTTGAAGGAGATGTAATGAGGCACCTGCCCAACGAAGTTTATAGTATCGCTCAAATTGCCTGCAGCACTGACTATAGCTTTAGTCAGATTATTCATCGCATCTAGTGTGGCCGGAGTCGTTTACACATCAGCAATCTGACTTACAACCCTGCCCGAACCTTTCGGCAGATTGCTATATCACTGAGATGCTGACGATAAAAGCAAACGAACTCTCAGTCTTTCCCTAACTGAGCTAACACGACAATATTGCTAAGATGATTAGCATCTCAGCGATGCGTCACACCACCTAAATCTTTTTGCGGACGGTTACAGCTAAAGGGTAAAAATATCGCCGCAGCAAGGCTTTGGGAAGGGACTGATAAAATCCCTTAGAGACTGCTATTTTTAATACGTAAAAATAACTAGACTACTCTATAGTACCGGTCCAATGACTCACGGCACCTAGGGTTACTAGGATGCTGATTAAAAAAGCAATTGGACTCGCAGCCTCGTTCTAATCGTCCCTTCGGCTGCTATAAGAGCTAATTCAGCGGGCTAGTGTAGAAAGCAGATCAGACTCTTCAACCGTAGATCTTGATTTAACTTAAAGCGCTCAAATGGTGACGCAAATGATCTTCCATAAACGTTGCCATAAAGTAGTAGCTGTGGTCGTAGCCCGGCTGCATCCGCAGTGTAAGAGGCTGTCCGGCAGCTTTGCAGGCGGCTTCAAATACCTCCGGGAGCAGTTGCTTTTGGGCCAAGAAGCCATCGGCAGTGCCTTGATCAATCAAAATCGGACGGCTGGCATCAGCGTGGGTTTTAACCAGTTCGGTAGCGTCATAGGCTTGCCAAGCGGCGCGATCGCGGCCCAAGTATCCGCTAAGTGCCTTTTCTCCCCAGGAACACTGCATTGGCGCTGCAATGGGGGCAAAGGCAGAAATCGAGCGATATTTATCCGGGTTGCGCAGCCCGCATACCAGTGCCCCATGTCCGCCCATAGAATGGCCGAAAATCCCCTGGCGATCGCCCTTTATTGCAAAGTTTTGCTGAACCAGCGCCGGCAGCTCTTCCGTCACGTAGCTGTACATCTGGTAGTGGCTGCTCCAGGGCGCTTCCGTGGCGTTGACATAAAACCCCGCCCCCGTGCCAAAGTCCCAGGCGTCTGCATTATCTGGAACCGTTTCGCCTCGGGGGCTGGTGTCGGGGGCAACCAGCATTAATCCCAGCTCAGCCGCCACTCGCTGAGCCCCTGCCTTAGTGGTAAAGTTGTCTGCCGTACAGGTTAGCCCGGAGAGGTAATACACCACCGGCACCGGAACAGCTTTGGCTTGGGGCGGCACAAACACCGCAAACGTCATCTCACAGCGGCAAGTGGTCGAGGCGTGGGTATAGTACTCAACGCTGCCGCCGAAGCAGGCAGACTGTTTGGTCAGGGTTAAACCAGAGGCCATAGTTCTAATCTTGATAGTTTCAGTCTTATAGTTTTCAATCTTATAGTTTCAGTCTTTAAGGTCGAGAGGGTTTGCCAACGTTGAGACTTCAAAAGCTGTCGGAGTAGGCAAAACGAGAGCTGGGGGCAGTTTAGTCCGTCTGGGTCTGACGTGGTCGATAAATTGCCAATTTTTGCCCCACTTCCGATGAATTTTCATCAGGTTTAATGATTGGTTAACGGGAATCCCCAATGCCCTCACTAGAATGGGAACTAACCGAAGAACTGCCAAATATCAAGGAGAAATATCGGTTATGGCGCAGACGCTACTGGAACAGCTTAGGGAAATGACCGTTGTGGTTGCCGATACAGGCGACATTCAGGCCATCGAAAAATTTACGCCGAGGGACGCTACGACCAACCCCTCGCTGATTACAGCCGCCGCGCAAATGCCTCAATATCAACAGATTGTGGACGATACGCTGCTAAAAGCAAAGGCGGACGCAGGGGCTGATGCCGCAGCTAAAGATATTGCTAACCTAGCCTTTAATCGTTTGGCGGTCGCCTTCGGCCTAAAGATTTTAGATATTATTCCGGGCCGGGTATCCACAGAGGTCGATGCGCGCCTATCCTATGACACCGAAGCCACTATCAGCGTTGCTCGCGACTTGATTAGCCAGTATGAAGCCGCGGGTGTTTCCCGAGAGCGTATTTTGATCAAAATTGCTTCAACCTGGGAAGGCATCCGCGCGGCTGAAGTGCTGGAAAAAGACGGCATTCACTGCAACCTTACTCTGCTGTTTGGTCTGCATCAGGCGATCGCCTGTGCTGAGGCGGGCGCAACCCTGATTTCTCCTTTTGTGGGCCGCATTTTAGACTGGTATAAAAAAGATACTGGCCGAGACGAGTATCCCCCCCACGAAGACCCTGGGGTTGAGTCCGTCACCACCATTTACAACTACTACAAAAAATTTGGCTATTCTACCGAGGTGATGGGCGCTAGCTTCCGCAATATTGGCGAAATTACTGAATTAGCCGGCTGTGACTTGCTTACCATCTCTCCCAAGCTGCTCGGTCCGCTAAATGACACTGAAGCTGAGCTGCCTCGCAAGCTTAATCCAGAGGGGGCAAAGGAAATGGAAATGGAAAAAATTTCCATTGACAAAGCCAAGTTTGATGAAATGCACGCCGCCGATCGTATGGCCTCGGAAAAGCTGGAAGAGGGCATCAACGGGTTTTCCAAAGCGCTGGTCTCTCTGGAGGAGCTTTTGGCAGATCGTCTGGCCCGCTTGCAGAATCAAACCGCTGTGTGCAGCGCCGCCGAAGATATTTTCAAAGGGTATGACCTCGACGGCGACGGCTTTATTACGCGGGAAGAGTGGCTGGGAACCGATGCCGTATTTGATGCTCTCGATATGGATCACGACGGCAAAATTACGCCGGAAGAAATGGGTGCTGGCCTGGGTGGAACGGTCTGCCTAGCCACTGCAAGCTAACTGAATCACTGACGTACAAATCACAAAAAAAGGAGTGGCCTTTGGGCCACTCCTTTTTTGATGACTTTGCTCGATACTTAACTATTCCCGTCACGGCGACCAAAGTAATAGGCCATTAGTAGGATTTTTGGGCTAAATACCAATTTCTGTAAAGTTTGTGTTGAGTAGATTGGCGCGATGTCCGGGACGGTCAATCCAAGCTTGCACCACCGCTTCTACAGATTTAGCCCGTCAACAGGCCTACCCCAGCCTGCTAAAACGCTTAAACAGAAGTGATTTAGCTTGTTTTTAATAGCGCTTGGGCAAAGAAAAGATCAAAATAATAGGGCAAATACCCCGGATGCCCAGCGACTAGGGTAAAAGGCTGATTGGGTTCGCCGAGATGGTTTAACACCAGCAGCGCCGTGGTGAAATCTTGGTTTTGGGTGTAGTCATTTAGCGTTACCACGGTTTTAAGTCCTGCCTGGGTAGCCGCTGTTAAACCGTGGGCAGTGTCTTCAAAAACTAAGCAGTCAGACGGGCTGAGGGCGAGCTTGCCCAGCACATAATGATAAATATCGGGAGCGGGCTTTTTGTGGGGAACAATATCTCCTGCCGCAATCACCTCAAACCAATCTGGGCTGTCTGGCCCGAAGGTTTGGCTCAGTAGGGCGATCGCGTTTTCTAAGCGGCTAGTGGTGGCGATCGCCAGCCGGATGCCCGCTTG
>JBCDFX010000086.1:0-11785 GCA_039177155.1 Cyanobacteria bacterium P01_H01_bin.119 | reverse complement strand
GGCTCGTAAATTAATTGAGCGATCGCGTTTCCAAATCTTCTGCCCAAAACCTCAGATAGTTCAGCTTAGACAGTTTAGCCAGAGAACCTGCCTGAGACAATATCACGGTTCCCCAACAAGCGGTGTATTTCTCCAGATAATCAATCCGCCGAAAGGTTCGGCCAGGGTTGCGAGTCAGATTGTTTCTGTGCCAGCGACTCCAGCGATACCGGGTGCGGTGAGAAATCTGGCCAAAGCTGCCGGTGCAAACATACTCAGTTCCCTCCGCCGAGTACAATCAATATGCGCGGCGGCTGAGTCTTCTAACCTTAGTGCTCCCAATAGCCTAAAGTCAGAGCTGACCCATCTGCCCGAGATTCCCGACTAATCTATTCTTTTAGCGGTCTATGTCTCTTGCCCAAACCCTCTGGCAGACCCATCAAGACCTGGCTCAAGCCTCTCTAACCCATCCTTTTGTTCAGGGTATCGGAGATGGTTCACTACCCCAGGCAAACTTTGCATTTTACGTTGGCCAAGACGCCTTTTTTTTAGAAGCATTTGCCCGCGCCTACAGCATTGCAGCAGCTAAAGCGCCAACCTGGCACGGCTTTAGCACCTTTCATCAGTTGGCAGCAGGCGTACTAGAAGAATTGAATCTACACCAGGCCTATGCTGAAGACTGGCAAGTTAACCTAAAAACTGTCCAGCCCAGCGCCGCTACGCTGCAGTACACAGACTTTCTGCTGGCCACGGCTTGGAGCCAGCCCATTGGCATAACGGCTGTAGCTATGGCCCCCTGTATGCGGCTGTATGCCTTTGTCGGGCAGCAGCTTGCCCAAACAGGCGTTCCCGACCACGCCTACGGTGATTGGATCGACACCTACAGCAGCGACTCCTTCGATACGCTAGCCCAACAGCTTGAGCAGCTGATTGACAATTATGCGCCAGATAGTGCCCTGGTGCGAGCAACCTACCGCCGTGCCATGGTGTGCGAGCAAGACTTTTTTCAAGCTGCCTGGACAGCCTAGAGCCTGTTATCAGCTGTAGCAGCCGCAGGAAAGATTAGGACAAGGCTGCGAGTCCAATTGCTTCTGTAATCAGTATCCCAGTAATTTCAAAGACTGAGGGCGCAGTGTATCTGCGCCCTCAATCAAAGCTGGCCTCCTCGGCATAGCTTATTTGAGTCCCCCCAAACCTCACTTATTCGGCTGAGGCGTCATGCGTAAATAGGGCTTAACTTCGGTAACGCCCTTAGGAAACTTCTGCTTTGCTTCTTCGGTAGGAATCGCGGGGGAAACTACTACGTCTTCGCCCTCTTTCCAATCGACGGGGGTAGCTACGCTGTAGTTGTCAGTCAGCTGCAAAGAGTCAATCACTCGCAGAATTTCGTTGAAATTCCGACCCGTGCTGGGAGGATAAGTAAGAGTCAAGCGCAGCTTTTTACTGGGATCAATCACAAACACTGTACGTACAGTCACCTTAGCGTTGGCATTGGGGTGAATCATGCCGTACAAATCGGCCACTTTTTTGTCTTCATCAGCAATGATGGGGTAGTTGACCGTCGTACTTTGAGTCTCATTGATATCGCTGATCCAGCCTTGATGAGACTCAGTACCGTCAACGCTCAGCGCAATCACCTTAGCCCCGCGCTTTTCAAACTCCGGCTTAAGCTTAGCGACGCTGCCTAACTCGGTGGTGCAAACGGGGGTATAGTCAGCAGGGTGCGAAAAAAACACCACCCAGCTATCGCCAGCCCAGCTATAAAAATCAATTTCACCTTCAGAGGTTTTCTGGGTGAAATTTGGAACTGTATCTCCTAATTGAAGCACCATAACCAAAATTCCTGTGATTTATGTGGTCTACAACAGATGACGCCGGTGGGCGGTACTGATCAGCTACCCCGCCCAAAAAGGCTAATCACTTTACTAAGTATCATTACATAAACCCCGGTATTCCGGTCGGATATTAGATGTTTCTTCACCATTGATTTGGTGAATGATTTGGCGAAGGTATTAGTCTCACTGTGTAAAGATGAAATTGCAGCCACTTCCAGGGTTTGCGCTACCATAGCGGCATCCCAAGCAGAAGCTGTAGAAAGGACTATCTGGAACCTTAAATGCTCGGGATCTGTCCTGTACTTCGACGGTGAAGGGCTAGGCTTGTGACCCCCGTTTATCCTCAAAACTCTTCCAACCCGCCTGCGGTGCCAGCCTCTAATACGCAGAAATCCAGTGTCCGACGGGAAGATCACGGGCCGATTTTGATTACGGCATTGATGATGCTTGGGGTTGCGTGGATTATTAATCAATGGATGCCCCGTAGCGCCTACGATCCGTCAACCTTTCACGCGGAACAGGCAACTCGTCCAATTCCGCTCGAAATGCGGGGAGGCGATCCCCATATCCGAGCTCTGATGCGAACTATTTCAGCCAGTGAGTCGAATACGGCTGCGCCTTACCACGTTATTTACGGCGGGCAGCACGTCAAAGATTTGAGCCAACATCCAGAGATTTGTGTTGATATTGTTGCCGGGCCGAATGTTGGTCAATGTTCTACTGCAGCAGGACGCTACCAATTTTTAGATCAGACCTGGGCAATTAAGGCTAAGCAATACCATCCCAAAGGCCAGTCCTTAATTGGCTTTTGGGGAGACTATAGCTTTGAGCCGCAGTTTCAAGATCAGGTCGTGTACCGCTGGCTGACGGATGCTCAAGCCTGGAGCGGTGTCAATATTGCCGAACTGCTGCGTCAGGGGCGTACCGATCGCGTTTTTGAGCTGCTATCAGGCACCTGGACCAGTTTGGGCTATGGCATTGAAGATAATGTGGTAACGCCCTATTTAACGCAGATTTATCAGGAAATGCTGCAAGAGGAGTTAGCGGCGCAGGGCTAGCTGAGTGCCATAGCTGTGAGATTAACCTGGGCGATTAACCTGGGCGATTAACCTGGGCGATTAACGATAAATAGCTAAAAGCGACCGCCAAAGCCAACGGAAGGATCTCCCATAGTTTCGAAAACCGTCAGGCCCAGCGGCAGGGCAACATCACCATTTTCGTCCACCAGTCCATCAATTAGCGCATCTAGCTCTGGTGAACCAATCGCATCTAAGATATCTACCCCCTGAGCATTGCTCGATCCTACCGTGCTGTTGATTTGACTTGCTGCAGTGGTCATCAGCGTATCATCAGGTTCAATTTCCAGTTGCCTTGCTTCTAGAGGATAAAGGGCATCGACCGGCTGAGCCTGGGAAGGGCTGGTGGAAGGCTGAGCCGGATTGGCCCAGGCTGAGGTCATCCCGCCAAATCCGACACAGGATGCAGCAATGGACAGGGTCGTTGTAAGCGCGATCGCAGAGTATGCTGGCTTCATAGGCGATTCCTTGCTGGGTAACGATGTGATGAGCAGAACGGCACGTTAGCGAACCGGCGATTCTGTCTTATCTAATACCCACGACAATGATGTCTCTATCAGGATTTCGGATAAATCATAAAATTCTTACATCAATCCGCTGAAAGGTCGGACGGATTGCCAGCCAGATTGCTACTCTGCCGATTACCCTAGCGATATTCGTGCGGTGAGCCATCTGACCAAAGCTATAGCCCTGTCATATAAAAAAGGTGCGCCACAATGCTATGGCGCACCCAAGTAGTTTATTGTCCTGACTTATAAACTTGTTGAAAGCGGTTAGGTTCCAACTGTCCAGGAGTTAATGTAAACGGTCTGCTCGGCGGTTAGGCTATCAATCTCAACGCCCATAGCCTCCAACTTCAGGCGAGCAATTTCTTTATCAACAGCCTCAGGAATTGAGTGTAGACCGGGCTCTAAGCTGCCTTTGTTTTTCACTAAATACTCACAGGCTAAGGCTTGGTTAGCAAAGCTCATATCCATAACGGCGCTGGGATGGCCTTCTGCTGCAGCCAAATTAACTAGGCGACCCTCGCCCAACACAATAATGGACTTGTCGGCCAAGAAATACTGCTGAGTAAAGTCGCGGACTTGCTTAATCTCCGATGCCATTGACTTTAGTGCCTCCAGGTCGATTTCGATGTCAAAATGGCCTGCATTACAGACGATTGCACCGTCGTGCATCAGCTCAAAGTGCTCTTTGCGGATAACATGCTTGTTGCCCGTGGTGGTAATAAACAGGTCACCTACGGAAGCCGCTTTGGTCATGGGCATCACCCGGAAGCCGTCCATCGTTGCTTCGATTGCCCGTACCGGGTCAATCTCGGTGACCACAACGTTTGAGCCCATGCCTCGGGCTCGCAGCGCTGTACCCTTACCGCACCAGCCATAGCCTGCAATCACGACTGTCTTTCCGGCCAGTAGTAGGTTGGTAGCCCGCAGAATGCCATCTAATGTAGATTGTCCGGTACCGTAGCGGTTATCAAAAAAGTGCTTAGTATCGGCGTCATTCACGTTCATCGCGGGGAAGCTTAGAACCCCGTCATTAAACATGGCGCGCAAGCGCACGATGCCTGTGGTGGTCTCTTCGGTGGTGCCGATGATATCGCTAAGCTGAGCCTGGCGCTCTTTGACCACAGTGGCGACCACATCACTACCGTCATCGATAATGATATTAGGGCGATGATCTAGGGCTATCTCTACGTGGCTGTGATAAGTGGCATTGTCTTCACCTTTTTTGGCGTACACCGGAATACCGTAGTCGGCAACTAGGCTAGCGGCCACATCATCCTGGGTGGATAGGGGGTTGCTGGCAATTAGTACGGCATCAGCACCGCCTTTTTTGAGGGCGATCGCTAGGTGAGCCGTTTCCGTGGTGACGTGACAGCAGGCGGAGAGACGGATGCCTGCTAGGGGTTTTTCAGCTTCAAAGCGGTCTTGAATCTGACGCAGGACGGGCATTTCCCGGCCAGCCCATTCGATCCGCTGTTTCCCCTGAGGTGCCAGAGAAATATCTTTAATGTCGTATGTTTGCTTAATCGGAGTTGCGGTCATGACGTCCTAAAGTGGAGGGTTATAGTGCCAAACTAAACAGATGGTTGACGGTGCCAAGCCGCTGCAGCGGTAAGCAAATCAGCTATCTGGTGGCGTGTCGAAAAAGGGATTTGCATTCGGCAGCCTTGGTTGATGTAGACACCTTAGCTAGTCTAGCTGCCCTTCTCGTCGTAAATCTACCGCCTAAATGGATTTACTCCAAGAACGCCATAAGCCGAACCTGGGGCGACGCCATCTGAGTGTACTGCTCGGCGCGGGCTTCGATCTCGCGGAGCTGACCTAGGGCCAGACCGCACGGACTGCCATATTTGGCTTTAACGCGATCGCTGGCAATCTCTAGCGCAGTTCGCGATCGCGCCACAAACTCATCTAGGGCGTAGCTTTCCCCCGGTGTCAGGTAATCTTTAACGACTAAAGAGGGCGAGTAGCAGGTCGCCTGTTCACCGTCGGGCCATTGAATTTGAAAACGAATTTCGGGCATAGCAACCGTGTCCAGCGTTAAAACAGTCTAAACAAAATTGAGTCATTCCAAATTAAGTCATTTCCAAGGTCAATTGCCGATATCACCGCATGATTGATGCGGGCCTGTTTGATCGCCTCAGCGACCCGCCGCCAAAATGGTATTGGCCTTTAGAGATAGATCGGGAAACACCAGCGATCGCAGCATGCCATCTCCTTTGAGCAACTGTTTGGTGTAGGTATTGCCCTGCAAATGACAAACCGTCATCGTCGGCTGCTTGGGATTACCGATATAGTCTCGTCCGCCAATGCCCAGATAATCGACAATCCAGTATTCAGGCACGCCCAAGATTGCGTAGTCTTCAGCTTTGCGGGCGTAGTCATTTTGCCAGTTGGTGCTGACAACTTCCACAATCAGCTTGATGGACCGACCGTTAGTGACAATGGGCTCTCTCTGCCAAAAGGGTTCATTTGCTAACTGGCTTTGATCTAAAACGATCAGGTCGGGGCGAAAAGCGGTGTCGGTCCCCAAGAGCCGAATCAAACAGCGATGGGGAATAAAGTAGGGCAAATCTTGGTGGTCGATTTCTACATTTAGCTTGCGGCCCACAAAGCCAATCACCTGCTCGTGAGGGCCAGTTGGCTCCATCTCAATGAGTTCTCCATCGATCAGTTCATAGCGATCGCGATCGCCGTACTGGGCGATAAAGTCTTCAGCCGTCAGCGTTTTAGAACTGGTTTGAACCATTGCCCTGCATCGGATTTACTCTATCGAATTGGCTCTATCGGGTTTATGGCGGACTTGTGGCGGAGATTAGACGCGACGCTAGCCCAGATTCGATCTCTTATTAAAATACCAGGGGCTGTCATCAGTTAGATATTCAACTCCTGCTACAGCTAAGGTTCCAGTCCCTAGCCAGTTGATTAGGGCGGGCGTATTTTAGCTTTGGTCAGATTGCTCACCGCACCCAGTGTTGCTAGAGTCGTTGATACAAAAGCAATCTGACTCGCAACCCTGGCCGAGCCTTTCGGCGGGTTGCTGTTACAGCTTGCCGCGTCAGGCTTCTGCGCTTAACTGATGACATGCCCTAGCTCTGGGTTACCGAGAGCGCTTTGATCTCGATATCGCGGGTTAGCACCCGGGGCCGCAATAAAATTTGCAGCAGCAGCCAGAGCGATCGCAGCTCTCCCGGTGAGTTCCACCGTTTCCACTGTCCTGGACGGCAAAACAGCAGCTCTACCAGCTGGCGGCGTTGATTTAACGTCACATTGACAAAGTTAACCCGCACGGCGGTAAAGTCGTCTACGCAGCGAATCGCGATCGCTTCTGCTTCGAGCCGCATAGCCTCATCGGCGAACTCTACCGTGATGGGCAACCGCTGCCCTGGCTCTGGGCGAGGAAAGCCGCGCTGGTTAAGGGCGATTTCGGCCCCCACTTCAGAAATTTGGGTGGTAACGCCCCACCAGCTGCGCTCATCTTCTCCCACGGTTTGAATCCGGGCCACCCGCCGTAGCTCAAACCAGGGATTGATATCCGGCAGGGGCACATCCAGCAGAATCAGCAGAGCAATGCCGATCATCACCAAATTATAGGCGCTCCAGATCCAGCCCAGGGACAGCCCCCGCAGGTGCTCTGCGGCCCAGCCGTGAGCCAAACACTGGCCCAGGTTGTACCACAAACTGTAGGCGGTTAGCACAAACAGCAGCACCAGGGGCCAGGCCAACTGCCAATTAAAGTTGAAGCTTTTCTGGGTATTCCCTTTTGGCGTTACCTTAAATCCTCTAGAAAAAGGATTCAGCATTGCTTGAATTACCGTTGCCGCCAGCGGAAACACCAGCACCAGGGAATAAATATCTGACAGTAGGGCTGAGCGAGAGCGATAGTTTAGCCAGGCAAACACCGTCAGCTGCACCAAATAGTAGGGCAAAAAGAAAAACAGCACTTCCTCCGTGGTGGCCCGAATCGGAATCACGCTCAGAAATGAATAGGCCAAGGGCATCAGCAAAAAGTAAATGCGGGGAATGCTGCTAAACCAGTGCAGTAGCCCCTCCAAATGGCCCAACCGCTGCACCAGGGTCAGCCCTGGAATGGTGAGCGGGTTAGATTCAATAAAAAAGGCTTGTAGGGTTCCCCTAGCCCACCGCAGACGCTGGGTAGCATGAGCCGAGATGGACTCAGCCGCCAGGCCCGCACTGAGTTTTTCATCGAGATAGGCCACTTTATGCCCCTGGGCCGCGAGGCGAACGGCGGTGAAATAGTCTTCGCTAAGGGATTCGGTGACAAAGCCGCCTGTCTCTTCCAACGCCGCCCGCCGCAGCACAAAGGAAGTGCCAGAGCAAACCACACTGCCGGCCCCGTCGCGCATAGGCTGGATCTGGCGGTAAAATACTTCTTCCTCTGGGGTCAGAACTTTTTCGAGCCCTAAGTTGCGGGCAATAGGGTCGGGGTTGTAAAAACTTTGGGGGGTTTGCACCAGCCCCACTTCAGGGTCCTGAAAAAAGCCTACGGTGCGGCGCAAAAAGTTGCGGGTGGGAACAAAGTCAGCATCGAAGGAGGCAATCAGCTCGGACTGGGTATGGGCGATTGCGTGATTTAAGTTACCCGCTTTGGCGTGGCGATTGTCGGGGCGGGTCATATAGTGGCAGCCTAAAGATTCAGCCAGTGCCCGAATTTCAGGGCGGCGGGTGTCATCTAGCAGATACACCTGCTTGTTGGGATAGTCCATCGCCTGACAGCCAATAATCGTGCGCCGTAAAATAAACTCTGGCTCGTCGTAGGTTGGGATAAAGACGGAGACCGAAGGCAGATAGGTACCGTCTTCCACAGCGTCTTGGAGCTGATCGGCTTGGCGGCGGCGATCGCGCACCCGCAGCAGTAAAAAGAGCTGAATCACGCTGCCCAGCAGTCCCACTAGCTCCATACCAAACAGCCCGATGCTTAGCGTCCCGACCAGGGGCGTCTCCAAATTTAAGGTCGAGAGCGATCGCCAGCTCAAATAGCGCCCCAGCAGCACCAGCAAAATAGACACCACAATCCAGCGCGACCACTTTTGGGGCCGGGGAGAGATGCGGGTAATCACCTGCACAATTAACAGCAGCGCAATGGTTGGCGCAATCAGAAAGTGCCCCGTCACCATTGGGACTTCAACCCACATCGGCGGACTCTGCTGCAGGCTATTGAGGCGAGCAAAAATGTCGCTAATTAGATCGACGCCGGTAAACCAGGCGATGGCGATCGCTCCGCACAGCAAAATAATGCCAAACATCACTAGAGTCGCCCAGCGAATTCGCAGATTGGCCTTGAGATACTGGCTGGAAACCGTGGGGGATGGATTAACCTTTTGAGAAAAAGACATGACGCCCTGACACCAGTTGCTAAAGAAACACTGAACAATACCAAACGACAAACCGCCGATAAAACGGGTAAAACCAGTCAAGTGCAAACCTTAGCACCTTAGAAAATTCTGACTCCGGCGTCGGCTGAACAATCGCGGCTGTTTCGCCAATAAACTTATCCTATTTGCCCAGGAACGAGGGTGAACGCTCCGTTTCATATGCGTTTAAATCCGGCAATTGGATTTAAACGAACTACTTAACAATTGCTCTCAAATTTAGCTTAATCAGATCAGCTGTTTCTTGCCTGAATCCGGGCTGAGAATTAGGTAAGCCAACCGGTTAAAGATTTTTGGGGTGTACTTAGCCTCGAGATTTTAGGGCAGCTTATACTGATGCTGTTATCGACCGGCTGTGACTGTCTCTGGCAGTCATGGTTTCAGCCCCTAGTGTATGAATTAGAGCAGACGCGGCCTCGCTTATCCGCCATGCTTTTGGTAATCGATTGGCAATGAATAAATAAGCTGATGTGCCTAGGTCAATATGCCGCAGCGCTAAAGCTTGATTACACCTAACCACTCCCTCTGGAAACGATTTGCTATGAATACTACTGATATTTTGAGACTGATCCACCCTGCGATCGCCGTATCGGTCGTGTTTCCTTTAATTGGCATCGTGGTTTACTACTCCACGCAAACTCGCCAGCGCCGACTCAAAGCCGTTGCTAAAGAAAAAACCAAAATCCCCCCCACCGTTGGACAGGAGCATGTCAAAGTGGGACGCTGGCTAGCGGCTTTTGTAATTGGCGTTTCTCTTCTCGGACTGGCCCATCCCATTATTAAGACCCTGGTTAGCGCCAATGCGTGGAGCAGCGATCGCTTTGGCGTGATCTTTATCGTCTTGATGTTTGCCGCTACTGTTGCCTCGACGGTGCTACTGTACCGTGCTAAAGCCAAACAGCCCCTATGGCGAGGCATTTTTGCTGCCTTGACCAGTGCTGGCATCATTATCTTAGGGTGTCAGGACGGGGTATTTCGCCGCACCAATGAATGGTTTATCTCCCACTACTATTACGGCGTTGCAGTAGCGGTTTTGATGGTGATATCTGTGGCCATTTTGCCCGAGATTTATCGCTCAAAGTCTTGGCGGATTACCCATATCGCCCTAAACTGCCTTGCCCTGCTGCTGTTTGTAGGCCAAGGGATGACCGGCACCCGCGATTTGCTAGAAATTCCCCTCTCTTGGCAGGAGCCAGCGGTATATCAGTGCGACTTTGCCAATAAGGTTTGCCCCCAGTCTGAGGGATCTGCCGCTCCTGAAAGTTGGCAAGAGAGTTTGCAGGCCAGTCAGCCTTAGGCGATCGCCATCTGAGCCACTACGCTCTTAAACAGCGCTAACCCGTCGGTGCCGCCCAGCAGCGCATCGGCGGCTCGCTCAGGGTGCGGCATCATCCCCAGTACGTTGCCGCTGGCGTTGCAAATGCCCGCAATATGATTCAAAGATCCGTTGGGATTGCTGGCCTCATCATCAATAGCGCCGGTGCGATCGCAGTAGCGAAACACTACCTGGCGGTTGTCTTCTAGGGTTTTAAGCGTATCGGCATCGGCATAGTAGCAGCCTTCTCCGTGGGCAATGGGCAGGGTAATGACTTGATTGGGCCTGTAGCCTTGGGTCCAGAACGTATCCGTCCGCTCAACCCGCAGAGGAACGCGATCGCAAATAAAATGCAGATCTCGATTGCGCACCAGCGCCCCCGGCAGCAGCCCTGCCTCGGTTAACACCTGAAAGCCGTTGCATACCCCCAGCACCAGCTTGCCCTGGTTGGCGTGCTCCAGCGTCGATCGCATCGCGGCAGAAAACCGGGCGATCGCCCCGCAGCGCAGATAGTCGCCGTAGCTAAATCCGCCGGGAATCACCACCACATCAATATCAGAGAGATCGCTATCTGCATGCCACACCATTCGCACCGGCAGCTTCAAAATATCGCGGGTGACATAAGCCACGTCGCGATCGCAGTTCGATCCTGGAAACACCAAAATCCCAAACTTCATCTTGACCTCACGTTAAACCGCTGTCGGCACAGCCTCTAAATCAAATCGATAGTTTTCAATCACCGGGTTGGCTAAAAGCTGGTCACATAGGCGATCGAGCTGCTGCTGAGCTGCGGCCTCGCTCTCGGCGGAGAGCGTTACCTCTACATATTTACCAATTCTGAGTCGCTCTACATTGTTATATCCCAGGTGCTGGATATTATTTTTCACCGCTGTTCCTGCAGGATCAAGCACCGACGGGCGCAGGGTGATATAAATTTGGGCTTGGTAGGTTTGAGCCATAGCAGTTCTCAACAATCCCTTCAAATCCTACCGTACTCTTTTGGCAGTCTTTTGATGCTCCAGCAGTCATCTAATACTCTTTATCCAGCGTGAAGCCGATCTGCCAAAATGGAATAGCACTCTTAGACGCCCCTATGCCAACCAAGCGAACCCGTAGTCAAAATCAAGTACTCACCGCGCTTCAGCGCTTAAACCGAGCCATTTCGGCCCAGGATTTGCACAGCGCGCTACGACAGCAGTACGGCATCGGCTTGGCGACGGTTTACCGGGCCTTAGATGCTCTAAAGCTAGACGGGGTCGTGCAGATGCGCACCCTGCCCAGCGGGGAATCGCTTTACAGCCTAGTCAAAGAAGATCGCCATCATATTACCTGCCTCCAGTGCGGCAATTCCATCGCGATCGCAGAATGCCCCGTCCACGAGCTGGAGCATCATCTACATCAGTCTCACCGGTTCAAAATTTTCTACCACACTCTAGAATTCTTTGGCCTGTGCCCCGATTGTTATAAGGCTAGTAAACTGCAGGCCGCCGATTAGGCCACGCTTTCGCCTTTCCTGAGGTTTGATTCTGCCCTTTGATGCGGCAGCCGAGCCGTCCTAGAGGGTAGGGCTTAAATGGTGTAGTCTAGACGTTAATTGATGTGTGAGATAAAGAAATAAAATTATGGCAGCTTCATTTCTTCCCTCGGTGCTGGTTCCCCTAGTGGGGCTCGTTTTTCCAGC
>JBCDFX010000085.1:0-11966 GCA_039177155.1 Cyanobacteria bacterium P01_H01_bin.119 | reverse complement strand
GTCAAAGTTGTTGATTCGGCTAACGTCGATGGGCTGTAGATTGCCGGAGGGCACAACCAAAGGCAAGCTAAAATATTCGCCATCAAAGATATCGTATTGGCCGGGCTGGGTAATGGCGATTTGATTATTTTCTTCCGTGCTGAGTGCCCGCATCTCAAGCTGGAAGCCGAGATCTTCCTGAGCTTTATCGCGGATTTCGTTGATTTGAGAAACGCCTGTGCCGATAAATCGCAGGGTGACATCTTTAGAGGCGTTGGTATTGACCTCAGGCCCAGTGGCCGGATTATTGGGGGTTCCCTCGGGAGCAGAGGCGCAGCGGGTGGCGGTGGCAAATGCACCGGCAGCTAGCCCAGTTTGGATCAACTTGCGACGAGAAATCTTAGCCATGGTGAGTGTTAGTTAACAACTATCTGAAACAACGCAATAGATATAAATAGGAGAATAAAGCGCTTGCGCAGTTATTTCTGAATAACCTATGACATTGCTGCAAGTTTTCTGGCTTCGTTAACCGAAAGTTAACGTTTTGAAAGTGTCGATTAGGGGTGTGTCCTAGATTGTCAGAAAAACTTAAGGATAAGCCTTGCCTCGCCTAAGCTCTGGGCATCGCTAGAGATTACTTGAGGCATCCGTGGTGTTCAGCAAGTAAGCCGAGTGTTTAGTGAGCCAAAAATACGCAGTCGGTGGCGGCCCAATCTAGCAGTCCAACCTGTCCCTCGTGGAGGGGATGGGCCATCCAGTCGGTGGTACGGGCTTTGTAGAGAATTTCTGTGCCGGTTTTTTCTAAGGCTAGGGTGACGCGGGTGATATAGCCTGTAAATTCAACGGCTGTAATCCGCGCTGATAGCTGGTTATGGGCGGGTTCTGGGCCAGTGTCGGTTTGTTCGGTTAGGGGGCGCAGGTGCAGTTGATCGGCGCGAACACAGCAGGCCGCTTCGGCCCCAACTTGAGCAAAATCACCGCGACACCAAAGGGAGCCTAAATCGTCTACATCGAGCTGAATCAGGTAACCTTGACCATCTTTAACGGCATTTTTGACCGTGCCGAGGAAAATATTATTGTCCCCGGTGAAATAGGCTACAAATCGCGAGATGGGTTTGGCAAAAATCTCTTGGGGGGTGCCGACTTGATCAACGCGGCCATGATCCATCACCACAATCTGGTCGGAGAGAGAATAGGCTTCGTCCTGGTTGTGGGTGACCTGAATAAAGGTCATACCAAACTGACGCTGCAGCTTGCGAAGCTCTCCCCGGGTTTTGACCCGCAATGATTCATCGAGAGCGCTAAGGGGTTCATCTAGCAGCAGTACTGCCGGGCGGGTGACCAGGGCACGGGCCAGGGCAACGCGCTGCTGTTGACCGCCGCTAAGCTGATTGGGTTTGCGATCGCCGAAGGGTTTTAGGCCAACCAGCTCCAAAATTTCTGCTACCCGAGCGTGCCGTTCGGCAGGCGGTAGCCCTCGCATTTTTAGGCCAAATTCAATATTTTGCCAAACGGTTTTGTGGGGAAACAGGGCATAGTTCTGGAACATCATGGCCGTGTTGCGTTTGGCCGGAGGTAAATCGTTTAACCGCAAATCCCCAATCAAGATTTCTCCCTGGGTAATCTCCTCATGGCCAGCAATCATTCGCATGGTTGTAGTTTTGCCACAGCCGCTTGGCCCTAGCAAACAGCAGTAGGAACCGGCTGGAATACTCAGGGTGATATTTTCAACGGCGGTGACGCTGCCGTACTTTTTGGTCACACTGCGCAGGGAAACCCCAGCCTGGACAGGCGGGGAGGCTATTTCTGGAGACTGAATCTCAGAGGCGACGCCAATATCTTGCATAATTTAACGCTGAGGTGGCGCAGAAAGGACTCTGTAGTCATTAAGCAGGGGTTATGGGAGTTGCACCGTAACCCTGTATACAAAATAATGCAAGTGCCGCCAGCGGATATAAATTGCTGGCGGCACTTGCCGCAGGGTATGGGCTTGCAGACGTTCCCAAATTGGGAATTAGATTGGTCTTAGTCTTTTGGGTCTTAGTCTTTATCCAAATTTTCGCGGCGCAGTTGATCAAAATCCACGGCGTCTTTGTCGAGGTTTTCGCGGCGCAGTTGATCAAAGTCAATGCCGCCAACCACTTGGCTGAGTTGCTCGTCGGAGATGGCGTCTTTGTCAAGATTTTCGCGGCGCAGTTGATCAAAGTCTACGGCGTCTTTGTCGAGGTTTTCGCGACGCAGTTGGTCGAAGTCAACGCCGCCGGAAATTTGAGTTAGGGCTTGCTCAGAAAGTTGACCGTTGTTGAGAAGATTGAGGTTAGCCATGGGTGAATCCTTAAATTAAATGAATCATTGGGTTTGAACATCTTCAATTTAGCTAGCTTGGCCAGAGGCTGGGTTATCCCTGGATAAGAGTTCTCAGAGCGAGGTTCAGCTTAGGCTCAGGGAATATTCATTTGAGCTTTTTAAGCAGGCGCTGCCACAAAAGCTGCCATCGGCGCTGGCGCGTCAGGCCGGGAATATCGCTGGGCTGCGATCGCTGATGGTCAAAAAAAGCGTTAATCTCACCCAAGATGATCCGGAGCCGTTTAACCAGTTGGGCTTCTCGGTATTCGGCAAAAAAGGTCTCTGGCAGGTAGGCCGGCTGCGACTCATTCACCACTGCTAAAATGCGCTCCATATCAAACGCAGTGGAGTAGGCCGAAATTTTATGGCAGTTAAAGCCGGGGTCTAAATAGTCTGCCAGGGCACCATTGACGCTAGCAAAAACCTGGCAACCGCAGGCCATTGCCTCTAGGGGGGGCAGGCCAAAGCCCTCGGTAACGCCATACTGGCTCCAATACTCTGCGGAATCATATAGATATACTGTGCTGCGATTAAACAGTCCAGCCAAGTCGTCTACAAAAGACTTAAGCACCGTTACCCGGCAGCGCGGCTCTAGGGCGGGCACCAGTTGATTGAGCAAGTAGCCTGAGGACTTTCTGGCCTGCACCAGTACGTCAATATCGCGCGGCTGACGGTGATTGCAAAATTCATCGCCAATCTGATTGGGCAAATAGTAGAGCAACCCGTTGATGGCCTGCTGCCCCCAATAGCCCAAACTGTTGCGGCTAACGGTCACAATCGGAATGCTGGGCGGCAGTTGAAAGCGATAGCCCGCGCTATGGGCGTGATAAACCACCGAATAGCCCCTGAGACGATTTACCAGTTTGGGGACGTGGAAGCCCCAGCTCACCACAAAGATGGCGCCTTCCTGAAGATTGACCGGCGATCGCTGCAGCAGATCGGCTAAAAAGAGCGTATCCGGCTCTCGCTGCTGATAGGTAACCAGCTCAGCGGCGCAAACCTGCTGAGCCAGCTTTAGGGCATTTAGCTCAGCGAACAGCCCTCCCACTCGGTACTGACCGCTGGTGCCGGGAACAAGAAAATACAAATGACGCATGGGTTAATCTCGCCGGGCAGGTCTTACGGCTCCGTTGGGAAAGAGCATTCCACCGTAATTTTGAGATTGCATTCAGCGGTGCCCTGGGTCACATAGGGTACCCCGGCTCCCCCGGCCACTTTGACGCCAAATTCTAACGTCACTTTATCGACGGTGACATCGGTTAACCCCTTAAAGGCGTTGAGGGTGTTGCGGGTATAGGCGCGAATGGTCCCCTGAACTGCCTGAAAGCTGTCCTGAACATTGCCAAGGTTGCTGCTAACCCGGTTGTTCATCCACTCTGAAAGGCCCTTTTCTGATCCCAGGCTTCTGCGAGTAGGGCCTTCGGGTTCGTCTTCGGGGTCGGTTTCAGCGGTTGCAGGCACGGGAGCTGATAGATCCTCCGTCGCCTCCATATAAATTATGGTGCCGTCTTCTAAGGTGATGGGCGCGAGCTGAGTCATAGAATATGCATCGGTGGGGTTGGGCACCTTATTCTATAGCAACCCGCCGAAAGGTTCGGCCCGGGTTGCGAGTCAGATTGCCTCTGTGTCAACGACTCCAGCAACACTGGGTGCGGTAAGCAATCTGACCAAAGCTCTATGATCAAAACTCAATGATCAAAACTAACGCCGTCCGTATGCTGGACAATTTAGGCATTGCCTACCGGCTTTTAGATTACGCCGTTGATCCGGAAGATTTGCTGGCAGAATCTGTCGCGGCAAAAATTGGCCTCCCCCCGGAGCAGGTGTTTAAAACTCTGGTGGCGCGGGGCGATCGCGCTGGGGTCTGTTTGGCCGTTATTCCCGGCAATACCCAGCTTAATCTCAAAGCATTGGCTCAGCTTTGCGGCGATCGCAAAGTAGAAACCGTCGCGCTCAAAGCGGTGCAGCCGTTAACAGGCTATATTCGCGGCGGCGTTACCGCCCTGGCCTGCAAAAAGGATTATCCCGTATTTGTCGATGAATGGATTGAAGCCTTTGACCAAATTGCCGTCTCCGCAGGGCGGCGCGGCACCATGATTCAGCTCGCCCCAGCCGACTATCTGCGTGCCGTACGGGGAACCATCGGCGCGATCGCAAAAGAAAAGTAGGGGATCCAACAAAATGGGAAAATCGTCAAGCTATTTTGCAAATCTTTCCGCAAAGTCGGCATGAGTCTAGGTATATTAGAAAAGAGCACAAATCCTTAAAATGCCATGACTGTCAATCCTGCCCTGGTTGCATCTACGACATCGACGATGGCGCAGGATACTTTGGCCCTCCAGCAAGTTTTTCAGTCTGTGCATGCTGAAAGCTGTCCCTTAAATTACAACTTTCATATGCATACGGTGTGCTCAGACGGTCGATTGGAGCCTGAAGCCCTCGTCGAGCAGGTGATTGAGCTGGGCGTAAAGGGATTCGCCATTACCGATCATCACAGTGTTCAAGGTTATCAGCGTGCCAAGGCTTGGCTTGAAGACTGGCAGTGGCGTCATCCTAAAGCGCTGCGCCAAAGCGCAAGCGTAGGCGCTCAGGGTCAATCTTCTCCCCAGCTGCCCCGGCTGTGGACCGGCATTGAGATTACGGCCTGCCTGGTTGACACTGATGTCCATATCTTAGGGTTTGCGTTTAAGCCCGCCCATGATGCGATACAGCCCTATCTCAATGGGCCAGCCCAAGGCTGCGATCGCATGGCAGAAGCCGTTATCCGCGCTATTCAGGCGGCTGGGGGCCTGGCGGTTTTGGCTCACCCGGCCCGCTACCGCACAAAGCCCACGCCGCTGATTACGGCAGCCGCTGGCCTAGGCATCGACGGGGTAGAAACCTATTACGCCTACGATAGGCCCAAAGTCTGGCGACCCAGCCCGGCCCAGACCGAAACCGTTGAGGCCCTGGCCAAGCAGTTTGGTCTGCTCAAAACCTGCGGGACGGATACCCACGGGCTAAGTTTGTTGCGACGCATTTAAATTACGATGCATTTAAAATTCGATGAAAGCGTCTCGTTATATGAGATACGGATTATCTTAAAAACCACGGTTTACTGTAGCTTAAGCTTAAAGCAGTAATAAATCTGCCTTTAATTTGTCCGTGATCTCATCACCAGCCTAACCGATGGTCCATCCGCGCTCTCGTCTCCAATCCCTTAGCCCCAGGCAGCAGCAGGTGTTGTGGGCGACCGTTCGTCACTACGTGACAACTGCAGAACCTGTCGGCTCAAAGTCTCTAGTCGCAGAGTACGACCTCCAGGCGAGTCCTGCCACCGTCCGCAACGCTATGGGAAGGCTAGAGAAAACCGGACTGCTCTATCAGCCCCACACCTCAGCCGGGCGTGTGCCCTCTGACTCAGGCTACCGCATCTATGTAGACTGCCTAATGCAGCCGGCTGACCTGATTGCCCAACAGGTTAAACATCTCTTTGACCGTCAGCTGGAGTGGAACGGGCGGAGTCTAGAGGCCGTATTGCGAGGCGCTGCCCAAATTCTCTCTAACCTGAGCGGCTATATTACCTTAGTTACGTTTCCCCAGGCCCACACTGCAACGCTGCGCCATATTCAACTGGTTCAGGTTGATGGAGGGCAAATTCTAATGGTTATTGTGCTCGACGGCTATGGTTCCCAGTCGCTTCTAATTCCGTTCGATGGGGCAACAACGGCTAACCAGGCTCCGGAAGCGATTGATCAGCAGTTACAGGTCTTATCCAACTTTCTTAATAGCCAACTGCGGGGCCGTCCGTTTGGCACCGTTACCCAAATTGACTGGAATGATTTGGATCAAATGTTTTCGGGCTATATCGCAACCCTACGGCAGGCGTTAGGCGACCTGAGCCGTCGTCAACAATCTCCAACCGCCATGCAGATGATGATCAGTGGCCTGGCTGATGTGCTGCGGCAGCCGGAGTTTTCTGAATCAAATCAGGTTCAGGCAGTAATTCGCCTGTTAGAAGCTGAGCAGCAGCAGCTCTGGCCGCTGATGTTTGAAACTCAAGACCCGTCCCAGCCCGGCAAGCGCGTACGAATTTGGATCGGCGCAGAAAATCCTTTAGAGCCGATGCAGAGCTGCGCCCTGGTCTCCTCAACCTATCAAAAAGACGAGGTCGCCGCGGGCAGTATTGCCATGGTGGGGCCAACTCGCATGATGTATGAAAATGCTGTGGCGCTGGTGGAAGCGGCTGCGGACTACTTTTCAACCGTATTGAGCGACCAAGAATCGGCTGAATCGCCAAGTTTGCACGGCAGCAGTCTGCTTGACTCTATATAGATGGACTTAAAAATAGATGGACTTAAAAGATAAACTTAAATGGACTTAGATAGACGACTCTGCTGTTTGCGAGCCAGAAGACGGGCCGCGATCGCGCCCCCCACAAATCCAAATAAATGGCCCTCCCATGAAATGCCAGGCTGATTGGGCAAAATGCCCCAAATCAAACCGCCATAGAGCATAAACACCACCACAGCTAGCGCAATCCCGATAACGCTACGCTCAAAATAGCCCCGCATCAGCAAAAACCCAAAATAGCTAAACACCAGGCCGCTGGCTCCGATATGGACGGTATCACCCGCCCCTACGAGCCAGGTTCCCAATCCGCCCAGCACAACGCCAATCACGCTCACAACCCAAAAGTCGCGAATATCGCGCACCATAACCAGCCAGCCCAGCGTTAGCAGCGGCACCGTGTTGGCAATCAGGTGATCAAACCCCCCGTGTAGAAACGGAGCAAACAAAATGCCCCAAAGCCCTGATAGCTCCCTTGGGCGGATTCCATACTGGTTTAGGCGCTGCTGAAAGACGACAACGTCAATGGCCTCAAGTATCCAAAGCAGCAGAATCAGTCCGCCTAAAATGACAGCATGCTGTTTGAGTTCCTGAGCAATTCCCCGTGGATGAGCTTCCATTGCGGCCTCTATTAATAAAGCGGATAAAGCGTGACATACCGGAGCAGCGTTTATGACTGCCCTACACCTCTAATGTAGCCTTTGCGTGGGAGAGCCGGGAGCGATCGCTCCCGAATCGCACTGCAGCTCAGATTAAGGTGCACAGTCTGGTAAACCTTCATAAGCAGTCGCCCATATTCCGTACGCCGCGGCCGGCATCTTTTGGGGATAATTCAACGTTTATGGAAATTTAAATGTCTTAGGCCCTATTTGCTCCGCGTTCCCAAAGCGGCGTGTCACACTGTAAATGATCCAGTCAGATAGATTTAAATTGAACTCGGACTTTGATTTTAACTGAGCTTTTGGCGGTGCTTTCAGTTTCGGCGGCGGCAGGCTTTCGCTTTGCTTTGCCGCTGCTGCTAATTGGTCTCTTATCAGGCAATTCTCTGTGGTCAGATGTCCCCATCTTGTCTCGGTTTTCGCCCAGCTTGGTGGTTGGTGTTTTGGTGAGCTGGTCGCTGCTGGAGCTGATTTTGTCCAAAGATCGACCCGTGCGTCGATTTTTGCAAACCCTAGAGCTGCTGTTTAGTCCCTTTGCGGGCGCGATCGCCGGGATTGCTCTAGCTCGCACCACCGAGCAGACCGTTTGGCTGATTGCCCTCTGCGGCATTATCGGCAGTTTGATTGCGCTAGTGATTCAGCTGGTGCAGGTCGGCTGGCTGTATCGCATTCGTAGGCCGCCCCTGTGGGTGTTATTTTTGCAGGATTTTTTGTGCATCTGTTTGGTTTTTCTGGCCTTTGACGCGCCCCAGCAGGGCGGCTTGATTGCCTTGCTGCTGCTCTGGCTGGCAATTCGAACCTCCAATTTGTGGCGGCGGTGGTATCTAGCCCAAGCTGAAAAAAGCCAGCAGCATCGGCCCCGGCAATATAAACACAACCCTGACTGACGCGGGTCCAACGAGCCACCTACGGCGCAGCCCTACTCACCACTGCCGATGGAAGATAGAACAGGCGGCTCAGCCTCTCGGGTTAATAGCTGACTCAGTGCCGCTTTAACAAAGCCCATAAACAGCGCGTGAGGCGCGCTGGGTCGTGACTGAAACTCTGGATGAAACTGGGTTGCAATAAAAAAGGGATGATCCGGCAGTTCAATCATCTCAACCAGGCGGCCATCGGGTGAGGTGCCGCTAATTTGATAGCCCGATTCAACAAATAGATTGCGGTAAGCATTGTTGAATTCGTAGCGGTGGCGGTGCCGCTCGTAAATCACCTCTTTTTGATAGAGACGGCTCGCCAAAGTATCCGGTACGATACGGCAGGGATAAAGCCCCAGCCGCATCGTACCGCCAAGGTCTACTACATCCTGCTGTTCAGGCAGCAGGCTAATCACCGGATTAGCCGTATTGGGATCAATTTCAGAGCTGTTGGCCTGCTCCAACCGGGCAACATGCTGAGCCCATTCCACTACTGCACACTGCATCCCCAAACACAGCCCCAAAAAGGGAATGCGCCGCTGTCGCAAATGCTCAATGGTGCGAATTTTGCCGTCTACGCCGCGAGTTCCAAACCCGCCGGGTACAATTACTCCCTGCACATTTTTAAAGTGGGGCGCTGGATCACAGCCTTCTAAATCTTCGGAGCTGATCCAGCGAATATTCAAATCTGCATTGACCGCTACTGAGGCGTGTCGCAGTGCCTCAACAACCGACAGATAAGCATCATTTAAGCTGACGTACTTGCCGACAATCGCCACGGTTAGCTGATGGTCGAAGTTATGCATCCCGGCAACTAAGTTTTGCCACTGGCGCAGATCAGGGGAGCGCTGCTCTAAATTCAAAACATCGAGGGCCTGATGGGCTAATCCCTCTTTTTCCATAATCAGGGGAACTTCATAAATGCTGCTAGCATCCGTGGAGGGAATCACCGCCTCAGCCGGAACATCGCAGAATTCTGAGATTTTGACCTTGAGATGATCGGGCAGCACCTTTTCACAGCGACACACCAGGATATCGGGCTGAATGCCGATCGATCGCAGCTCTTTAACAGAGTGCTGGGTCGGTTTGGTTTTGACCTCTCCAGCCGAGGCGATGTAGGGAATAAGCGTCACATGCATATAGAGCACATCGCGCCGTCCCACATCTTTACGAAACTGGCGAATGGCTTCCAAAAACGGCAGCGATTCAATATCCCCTACGGTGCCGCCGATTTCGGTGATAACCACGTCGGGATTGGTATTTCTGGCTACCCGATGAATGCGCTCCTTAATTTCGTTGGTGATATGGGGAATAACCTGCACCGTGCCGCCCTGATAGTCTCCCCGCCGCTCTTTGTTGATCACCGATTGATAAATAGACCCCGTGGTAACGCTGTTGAGCCGAGACATGGAGGTATCGGTAAAGCGTTCGTAGTGGCCTAAGTCGAGATCGGTTTCGGCTCCATCTTCGGTAACAAAGACTTCCCCATGCTGGAAGGGACTCATGGTACCTGGATCGACGTTGATGTAGGGGTCGAGCTTGAGGATAGAAACGGAGTAATTACGTGACTTAAGCAGGCGGCCTAGGCTCGCGGCAACAATGCCTTTGCCGATACTGGAAACGACGCCCCCGGTGACGAATACGAACTTAGACATAGGCTAATTTTCCCCTCGCCGCACTAACCCGCTTATTGTGACATAGGCTTTTAGATTTAGGACTTTTGAATTTAAGGCTTTTAGATTTGGTTTGCAGGATTATTCGACAGGCTGCGATCGCCTCAGCGACGGTTCGCATCTCTATTTCTATCGATTGCTACATAATAAATTTCTATCCCCTGCCGGATTGGCATACCAGAAAGTAGTTAAGCAGTCTAAAAAGAAAGAAAATATTAAGGGCAGAGAACTCCTAATGTCATAACGAGACGCCATAACAGCTTGATGTTGCAAAGTCGGCTTAAGTTTAGAGTTGGAGTGGTATGGCAGCCCGCTGTTCGGGCGGCTTGCAAGTCAGATTGCTTTTGTGCCAACCACTCCAGCGATACCTGGTGCGGTGAGCCATCTGGCCCAATGCTATGGAAAAGGAGAAAACGGTGCTGAGTGAAATACTGACAACTGAGATACTGGGCAACACGGTTGGTGATTACTTGCTCGCGATCGCCATTATTGTGGGAGCTTGGATTGCGATTTGGCTGATTAAGTCCATTGTTATTGCCCGGATCAAACGCTGGTCGACCAAAACTGCAACGGATTTAGACGATCGCTTAATTCGCATTATTGAGCGTCCTATCGTATACGCCCTATATTTGGGGGCGCTGTATGTGGCGATCGCAAACCTCAGCCTGCATCCGATTCTGCAGCAGTCCATTGACGTGATCGGCATTATTTTAGGGACGGTTTTAGCCATTCAGCTTTTGGGGGCGCTGGTAGAATACGGCGCGCGCCTCTACCTGCTGCGCCACAGAGAAAATCCGGCAGTAGAGCAAACCGTTAACGCCATTGTGCCCGCCATTAAAGTTGTCGTTTGGGCCGTGGGCATCGTTTTTTTGCTGGATAATTTGGGGTTTGATATTTCTGCAGTGGTGGCTGGTCTGGGCATTGGTGGTGTCGCTGTGGCGCTGGCTGCCCAGGGAATTTTGGGAGATCTGCTGAGCTACATATCTATTTTGTTTGATCGTCCCTTTGACCTGGGTGACTTTGTTGTTGTCGGCAATGTAGTGGGCACCGTTGAGCAAGTAGGCTTAAAGACAACTCGTCTAAGGAGCATCACCGGAGAAGAATGGGTGCTGGCAAACACCGATATCACCTCTTCACGGATTCAAAACTTTAAGCGCATGGTCCGCCGCCGTATTGCCTTTACCCTAGGCATCACCTACGAAACCACAGCGGCCCAGATGAAGCAGATTCCTGAGATGATTCAGTCTATTGTTGAGCAACAGGAGACGGTTACCTTCGACCGGGCACACTTCTGCGACTATGGCGATTTCAGCCTTAATTATGAAGTGGTGTACTTTGTCGAAACCAGCGATTACGACATTTATATGGATATTCAACAGTCTATTTGTCTGGGGATTAAAGACGCATTTGAGGCCGCTGGAATTGAGTTTGCTTATCCCACCCAGGTGCTTTACGTCGATAATTTAGCCATTAATGGTAGCGATCAAAATGGAAATAAACACAGCCATGGACAGTTTGTAATTTCTCAGCCTTCTCAAAGTTAAAATGCTCCCAATTGCTGACTATCGAGACCTTAAAACGCTCAATATTTTCTTGGCAATTGATAGGCTTTGCCATAGTTATACGGCACCCTTCTCTGCTGCACTTAATGTCTCTTTTGCATATCTTTGAACAACGCTTCATACTCCGTCACCAGATGTAGATGACCCCGCCCCTCAAACGCCCGCAATAAGCTGCCCACTATAACGCGATGTTTGTATTGGGCAAAGCGGAAGCTGGCGAAGTGGTCATCCGTTCCGTGCCATATCTGCACGGGATATTTTATATCGTCTAGCTTGAACCCCCAATCTCGGTAGCATCGCATTGCATCGGTAGCAGGACCATGGCTTCCTTGGGCAAAGCTTTCGCGGACGATGCGGCGAAAAAAGTGCGCATTGTTCGCGTGGTCAAAAATAAACGCTTTGTCATCATCGCTCATTGAAGAGCGCAACATATTGGCAAATCCTTGATCGCTTAGATACTTCGCGGCGACACCAAGGAGCGCAAAAGGAGCTTGAAACAATCCC